>JANXXF010000026.1 GCA_025350775.1 Actinomycetes bacterium | reverse complement strand
GGAGCCACTCGTAGGGCAGCTCCAGCTCGGCGATGATGTCGTAGATCGGCTTGTCGAGCTTCAGGTAGTCGGTCAGGCCGGCCGTCTTCGGGTAGAGCCTGGCGGCGCGGAAGACCTGGAACTTGACGGCGTCGGCGCCGGCGCGCGCCGCGACGTCGATCAGCCGGAGGGCCTGCTCGAGGCTGCCGTTGTGGTTCGAGCCGGCCTCGGCGATGACGAAGCAGGGCTCGCCCGCGCCGAGCCGCCGCTGCCCGCAGCGAATGGCTGTCGGTGCGGTCATGCCGCCACCTGCGGCCGCGTGTACCAGACCCCGCCGGTGCCCGCCGTGATCTCGCTGGTGCCGCCCGCGTCGTCGCGCCAGGCGAGCCGCTCGGCGGCGATGAACTCGTCGCTGCGCTCCCAGTAGGCGTCGGTGAGGTACGCGTTGAGCTCGACCAGCTCCGGCCGGCGACGGACGGCGGCGACGATCTCCTCGCTGCCGAAGGGCCAGTCACCGATCTCCGCCACGAGTGACTCGAAGAAGCGCAGGTCGTCCGGGTAGTCGAGGGTCACGCGCACTCTGTCGTGCACGTGGAGCGGCGAGAGCGGGGCAAGTTCCGCAACCCGGCAGAGGCCGGTCTCGGTGAAGTAAAGGAAGGCGCCGGTGCCGTTCAGGCCTGGCACGTAGCGGTCATGCACGCGCCGGATCGCGGAGGCGCGGATCGCCTTCGTCGACATGCCGATCGGCAGGCCGCGGCAGAGCACGACGTCGAGCGCGGGGTCGCCGAGCAGCGTCGCCAGCGCGTGCTCCATGTAGCGCGGGTCGGCGAACACGTCGTCGCCGTCGACCTGGGTGACGGCGTCGAAGCCGTACGCGTCGAGCGCGCCGAAGGTGCGGGCGACGACGTCGTCGAGGCTGCCCCGGAACACCGAGGCGCCCGCCGCCTCGACCACGGGCACGAGCGCGTCGTCGGAGGGGTCGGTCGACGTCGTCACGACGATGTCCCGGCGCGACTCGATGTAGCGGCTCGCCGCGATCCGGTCGATCAGGTGCGTGACGGCCGGGCGGCCGCCGATCGGCGCGAGCGCCTTGCCTGGCAGCCGGGACGACGAGAGGCGGATGCGCAGGAGGGCGCCGACTTTCGTCATGCCGCCTCCTCGCACTCGTTGAAACGCCGGAACACAGGCTTCACCGCCGGCCCCTCGAACGACGCGTCCACTGTGTCGTCCTCGAGCGCGCGGCGCACCTTGCGGGCGGCCGCGCGCACGGCCGCGAACGTCAGCGCGAGCTCGTCGTCGCCGTGGGCAAGTGTGACCGAGATCCAGGGCATGAGCACGCCGTGCGCGATCGTCTCCTCGTGGAACGAGGTGTGCAGCTCCGGCCAGTAGCTGCCGTCAGCGCGCGTGCAGAGGAGCTGCGGGTTGCAGTCGAACCCGATCATGCGCACGTGCTCGGCGACGCCCTCCTCGGCGGCGATCGCTCGGATGCCGGCGACGAGATGCGCGCCCTGCGCCCAGATGTGCGCGGTGACGTCGACGCGCTCGCACTCGCGCAGCGTGGCCAGGCAGGCGGCGAGGCCGACCGTCTCGGAGCCGTGCGTCTGCGACAGCAGGAAGACGCGCTCGCGGTCGTGACGGATGCCGCCCAGCTCCATCAGCTCCCGCCTGCCTGCCAGCACCGACACCGAGAAGCCGTTGCCGATCGCCTTGCCGAACGTGGCGAGGTCGGGGGTGACGCCCCAGCGGTGGTGCGCGCCGCGCAGGTCGAAGCGAATGCCGCTGATCATCTCGTCGAAGACGAGGACGCAGCCCTCCTTCTCCGTCAGTGCGCGCAGGCCTTCGAGGTAGCCGGGCCGCGGCGCCTCGTTCTTCACCGGCTCCAGGATCAGCGCCGCGATCTGCCCGGGGTGCGCGGCGAAGAGCGCCTCGACGGCGGGCAGGTCGTTGTAGGGGAAGCCGAGCGTCGAGACGGCACCCTGGGGCGGCACGCCGGCGCGCATCGCCGTGGTGCCGATGAACCAGTCGTGGATGCTGAAAAAGGGGTGGTCGGTGCAGCGCGCGACGAGGGAGCGGCCGGTGGCGGCGCGCGCCAGCTTGAGCGCGGCGGTGGTCACGTCGGAGCCGTTCTTGCCGAACTTGACCATCTCGGCGACCGGCCACAGGTCGACGAGGTGCTCGGCCAGCTCCAACTCGACGATCCCGGGCCGCGTGAAGTTGAGGCCGATGTCGATCTGCCGCTTCACCGCCTCGTTCACCGCCGGGTGGCCGTGGCCGAGCACGATCACGCGGTTGCCCATCGCCCAGTCGAGGAAGCGGTTGCCGTCGGCATCCCAGCAGTAGGCGCCGGCAGCGCGGGTCATCAGCCGCGGCGAGCGCTGCGGGAACTGGTCGTCGCCCTTGCTGTAGGTGTGGCTGCCGCCGGGCACCAACTCATGCAGGCGCTCGCTCAGCTCGGCGCTGCGCGGAAACGGGTGAGCGGAGGTCGTCGCGGGCATCAGCGGGGCACCTCGGCGAGAGCTCGGGCAGACGCCGTGGCCGGAGCCGTGGCCGGAGCCGTGGCCG
>JANXXF010000014.1 GCA_025350775.1 Actinomycetes bacterium | reverse complement strand
GCTGCCGGCCGGCACGCTCGGGATGACCGGGCATGAGGCGACGCCGGAGGCGTTGGTCGTAGCGGAGCAGCCACCGATGGGCGAGGTGAACGATACGGACGCGCCCGCAATCGGCAGGCCGGTGAGCAGCGACGTCAACTTCGCCGAGAGCGTCGCCGGGTCGTTGTAGTCACCCGTCGTAGCGCCGTTGTAGACGAGGTTCGATGCGGCCGAGATGGTTGCAGCGGCCGAGTCGGAAGCCGGCTCGTAGAACGCGTCGCCGGCGAACGTCGCCGAGATCGGCGTCGGGCCGGACGGCTGGGCGACGACCACCGTGCAGGATGCTGCGCCGGCGAGGTCGGTCGTGCCGGAGCAGGTTTGCGTGCCGAGCGTGAACGAGACGCTCGCGCCGGCAATCGGCGTAACGCCATCCTCCTTGAGCACGCCCGAGAGCGTGGCGGTGGAGCCGTTCTGGATGCCGCCCGAGATGCCCGTGTAGACGAGCGTCGTCTCCTCGAGCGTGATCGTGAACGGCGCTGTCGTCGTCGCCGGCGCGAGCGTGGGCTCGTGGGCGAAGTGCGCCGTCAGCGTGGCCGGGCCGGCCGGGTCGGCGATCGTGATCGAGCACGTCGCCAGGCCCGCACCGTCCGTTGTGCCCGTGCAGGTTCCCGAGCCGAGCGTGAAGACGACCGGCTTGCCGACCAGCGGCGTGCCCGTCGTGACGTCGGTCAGCGTCGCCGAGACGCTCACCACGTCGTTGAAGTCCGCCGTTGCCGGTGCGAGACCCGTCAACGCGGTCACGTCGTCCGGAGTGACAGGCGCGAGCGAGCAGGAGCCGTCGGCGTTGGTCACCTTGATCACGCGATCTGTCTGCGACGCGTAGAGGCAGCCGTCGAAGCCGACCGTCGAGAAGTCGCCTCTGCTGCCGCCGAAGGTGACCGGGCTGTAGACGGGCGAGGGCCCGCTCAGGTCGACCTTCGTGATTGTGCCGTCGTTGCTGTTGACGAAGATGAACGGCGGCAGCGCAGAGCTACTGCTCGAAGCGGCCACCGAGATGCCGTCCCCGCCCGAGACGAACGCGACCGCGGCGAACGAGCCGGGGCTGGGAGCGCTCGTGCCGGCGATCTTCCAGACGGTGCCGCCGCCCTCGCCCCACAGGGTGCCGTCGGGGCCGAATGTGACGCCGTCGACCCCGCCGGGCCCGTAGCCGCCGACGACGACGCCGGCCGTGGTCATGCGAATCGTTGCGCCACCGCAGGGATTGGAGGCGAACAGGTCGCCGCTGATCGGGTCGGTGGCGAGGCCGGTCGCACAGCCGACACTGGCCAGGAAGCGGATGATGTGCCCGTCCAGCTTGCTGATCTCGGCGACGCGAGCCGACCCCTGCAGGGCGACGTAAAGCCGCCCGGTCTTGTCGAAGGCGATGCCGGCGGCGTTGTTGACGCCGAAGAAGCTGCCGGTCGAGACGAGGAATGCCGGCCCCTCGACGCCACCGGTGGCGTCGATGTACTTGTAGAGCAGGCCCGTCCGGTAGTTCATGACGTAGATGTCGTGGATGCTGAAGGGGTCGGCGGCGATGCCGACCGGGCCGACGGCGCCGCCGTTGGCGTTCGCGGTCGACCAGTCGCTTACCGCATAGCCCGGCGCCGCCGTCGCGCCGAAGGCGCTCGACGCACCGAATACCCCTAGCACGGCGAATGCCAGTGTCAGCACGCAGGCGAACCCGCGAAGTCGTCTTTTCATGTATTCGTCCCTCTCCTTCGATCTGATCAGGCGGTCACATCGCCGCCCTAGCCGGGAATCTTCACGCACCGGCCGGTCGACGTCAAGACCCGCGGCGATTCAGCGAGACCTTCTCGCCTTGCTCACCAGCCGGTCGAGGTTCGGCAGCAGGAAGCCGGCTGCGAGGAGTGGCAGGGCCGGCAGGCCGGCGCCGCCGAAGATGTCGGTGTACGCGGCGAGCGCCATCGTCGCGCCGAATGAGAGTGTCATCGTCAGCCAGGTGAGTCGCGCGCGCAGCCCGAAGCGGGCGGCTGAGGCGAGGAAGACGGCGAAGAACAGGAAGTCGGGGAGGCCGAGCGCTCCGGCGGCGTGCTCTCCCGGGATCGGAAACGGGATCGAGAACGAGCTGAAGAGATCCTGGCGCTTGGTCACCAGGTGCCTGGTTGGTCCGCGCCACACCGACCACGCGTCGATCCACGGTACGACGATGGCGATCGCCGCTGCCCAGAGCGCGCTCTCGAAGAGGGCTGCGAAGAGAAAGCCCACCGCGGTTACGGCGCCGAGCTTGAGGAATGCTCCCGGAACCGGGGCTTCGGCCAGGTCAGCGAGGATCGCGCCGGCCACGAGCAGTGCCGCGGCGACAGGCAGCCAGCGCGCCGTGCGTGCCGGCAGGGCGAGCCAGGGCAGAGCGAACAGCAACGGCAGCAGGACGAACGCCACGAACGCGACGTCGAGGCCGAGCCCGGCCGACCAGAGGCGCTCGTGCAGCGCGAAGTAGGCGGCGAGCACAGCGACGAGCGTCGCTCCTGCGGCGAGCCGGGCGACCGGGAGAGGCGCGCTCACGGGATGGTTGATTCCACGAAATCGCCTGTTCCTGGGCGTGAGTTGACCGCTCTGGGGCATCCGGGCGTGCCGGCGGCGCTGGCAGAGCCAGCGGGGCCGGTGCGACGGGACGCAGCGGACGGCTGGTGGGGACCGGCTCCGCCGGGCCGTGCCAGCCAGGAGCGGCCCAGACACGTCAGATCGCGCATCCGGACACGCGAGAGCGTGGAATCAACCATCTAGTACGGCGGCAGCTCGGCCCACCAGGGGCCGACCGCTTTGAAGGCGTTCCAGAACCGTGTCTTGGTGCCGGTCTCGTCGAGCGAGGCGTCGATGTCGGGCGTCACGATCGCGGCCGTCGTCGCGGTGAACCGCTGCACCTCGCCAGGGCGGGCCTCGAGGGGCTCTGCGAGCGGGAAGCCGGCGGTGTTGAGGAACGCGACCGCGTCCTCGCCCATGGCCACGATCAGCTTCGGATCGACGATGTGCAGCTCCCGGGTGAGCCAGCCGTGCGCCTGCTCCTCGGTGGCCGTGGCGCCGGCGAGCTTCAGGCAGTTCGTGCCGTACACCGACATCAGGTCGACGCCGAGGCGCTGCAGCGACTTCTTGACGGCCTCGCCGGTGCGGCCGAAGTAGGCGACGCCCTCGGTGATCTCCGCCGGCTGCGGGCTGAACTTGAGCAGGAAGATGTCGGCCAGCGGATGGCCCGAGCCGAGCACGGTCACGCCGTCGGCGCCGGCCGCCCGGGCGAGCTCGTCACCGAGATCGTTGATCTCGGTGATCGCGCGTCTCAGATAGCGCTCGTAGATCTCATCTGTCGGCAGGGATGTCACAGGGCCGGGGGTCCTGTTCTCCCCGCCGCGGGGCTTTCCTTGCGGACCGACGCGATCTGCGTGTGCCATGGCAGCTCGCTCGAGCCTAGCGCGGCCGCTGGACCGCGCCGCCGACGCTTCTAGTTACGCACCTTTTCGCGCGCCTGCGCGACCCACTTCAGCGACTGCAGGTACACGAGCGACTTGGGCCGGCGCAGCACCTCGGCCGAGCGGATGCTGACGAGGAACTCTTCGGGGTCGCGGAAGGCGCGCATGCGCAGCGCGCCCGTGCCGACGCCTTGCAGGACGTGCGCGTCGGAGCCGGCGCCCATTGTGAGGTTGTACTTGCGGGCGAAGCGCAGCGCCTCGTCGTTGTACGCCTCGAGGAGCAGCCGGGCGTTGTAGACCTCGAACACGTCGATGTCGGCCAGGTGGCGGTGCAGCGTCGCCGGGTCGGGGATCGCGTGGAGCCGGTCGAAGGGGTGGGGGATGTAGACGAGCCCGCCCTGCTCCTTGATCGCCGCCACCGTTTCGGCGAACGACATGCCCCGGGGGATCTCGCGGTCGAGGAAGAGGCCGATCACCTCGCCCTGGCCGTCGGTCTTCACTTCTTCGCCGGGGATGACGGTGAGTGGCCGGCTCCTCGCCAGCGCTGCCGCCTCGCGGGCGCCGCCGAAGACGTTGTGGTCGGTGACGGCGATCGCACCGAGGCCCTGAGCCTGCGCCTGGTCGAGCAGCTCGGGCACCTGCATCTGGCAGTCGTGCGACCACGACGTATGCATGTGCAGGTCGCAGGTGATCCACTCGCGGTCGACGAGCGGGTCGGCGGCGGGGCGACGTGCGTCGCGGCGGCGGCCGGAGAGGCTGCGGTAGAGCGCGTCGAGCTCCTCGGCGACCGCGTCGAAGCCCTGCGGCTCGGCGCCCGCGCGGGCGTCACGGGCGACCCGGGCGCGTAGGGCGCCGTCGGCGGCGAGGTGCTCGAGCGAAGCGGCGGCGAGCGGCGGCGGGTCGATCGCGCCGGGCGCCGCGGCGACAGCGACGCCCGCAGCGGCCGCCTCCAGCAAGAGGCGCTCCGAGCCTCCGTGGGCGGGGACGAAGATCGCGGCCTCGGCCAGCAGCGGCGCCCGTGACGTCCCGTCGATGGCCGTGCGCACGTGTACACGGCCGCGCAGGGCATGCGGCACCGTCGGCCGGCCGGCCAACGACTGCGTGCGCAGCACGATCAGCTCCCAGCCGGGCAGGCCGTGGAGCGCCCGTAACACTGCGCGTGCGCCGGGACGCTCGCCGGGCAGCCACTCGACGACGATTCGCTGTCGCTTTTCGGCGGCGGGCCGGAACAGGGCCAGGTCGACGCCAGGCGAGATGAGTCGATAGTCGCCGGGGAAGCGCTCGGCGGCCGCGTCGGCTACGTCGGGTGAGGTCGCGACGAGCGCGTCCAGCCGCGCCAGCAGCTTTTCCCGCTGCGCTTTGCCCGGCGGGTAGGTGAGCCGCTCCGGTGAGAGAAACGTGGCGACGGCGAGGCCGCCGCCGTCGCGTAGTGCGAGGTATGAGAGGCTGGGGAGGGCGGGTTCGAACCCGTGGACGACGTCGTACTCACCGCGTGCCAGCGCGAGCTTCAGCGCGGCGCGCATGCCGACGGGAACGCCGAGCGAGCTGCGGCGCGACACGGGGATCGCGGGCCCGAGGGCGAGCACCTCGGCGTCCTCGCCGGTCTGCAGGGCACGGCGCCCGGCGACGAGGTCGGCGGCGCGGGTCGATGGCGCGAGGACTGTGACGCGATGACCGAGGCGTCGTAGTGCTGTTGCGACCCCGCCGACGTGCTCGTTCACCTCGTGCGACTGTGACCACGCGAAGGGCGTGACGAGGGCGATGCGGAGTCCCATCCCGCCGGCGAGTCTAGCGGCGGCGCTACCGGGACCTGGGGCACGCGGGTTATCGTGGTCGCAGCAACCACCCTGCGAGGAGCCGCAATGTCTGACGTCAAGATTTCGATCCGCCCGAACGGCCCCTACCTGATCGAGGGCCCGATCAGTCTCACCGACACCGTCGGCAACGCTATCGACACAGGCGACAAGAAGGTCATCGCGCTCTGCCGCTGTGGTGCCTCGGTGAACAAGCCGTTCTGCGACGGCACGCACGGCAAGGTCGGCTTCGCGGCCGAGTAGCGGGGGGTGGGGCGGCAGGACTCTGGCTCGGCAGCGTGGGAGAATCGACGCAGAGCTGGCTCCGCGCAGAGTCTCAGGCAGCTACCGAGTAGACCTCGACATGGCCGCGGTCGGCCAGGCGGAGGTCGGCGAGATCCTCGGCCACCACCGCGAGCCCTATCCAGGTGACGCCACCCGGACCTGTCGCGCGCAGCGTCCCGTCCTCCGCGGGCGTCACCTTCCAGCCTGAGCCGCGATACACGCCTTCCAGTGCCGCCAGCAGCTCCTGCTTCCTCTCACTCATGAAGTAGAGAGGATCGCAGGAGCCGCGGACGTGCTCCTCCTACGCCTTCGCGCGCGCTGCGGCCTTCCTGGCGGGCGTCCGCTGAGCAGGCGCTTTCTTGACTGCCGCCGGCTTTGCGGCCGCAACCTTCGTCACGGCGGCCTTCGCGGGCGCGGCCTTGGCGGCGGCCTTCGCTGCCGGCTTCGCTACGGCCCGCTTCGGCGTCGCCTTGCGGTACTTCTCGATGAACTTCTGCGTTGCGTCGTGCGCCAGATCGTCCTGGATCTGCACCGGCGGCGACTTCATCAGGTAGCTCGACGGCGCCTCGAGCGAGCCCGAGATCCCGTTGTTGAGCGCGAGCTTCGCCAGGCGGACGGCGTCGATGACGATGCCGGCCGAGTTCGGTGAGTCCCACACCTCGAGCTTGAGCTCGACGTTGAGCGGCACGTTGCCGAACGAGGTGCCCTCCATGCGGATGTACGCCCACTTGCGATCGGTGAGCCACGGCACGTAGTCCGACGGGCCGACGTGGACGTTCTTCGCGCCCATGTCGTAGTCGAGCATCGAGGTGACCGCGTTCGTCTTGGAGATCTTCTTCGACTCGAGGCGCTCGCGCTCCAGCATGTTCAGGAAGTCGGAGTTGCCGCCGACGTTCAGCTGCATCGTCCGGTCGAGATGGACGCCGCGCTCGCGGAACAGGCTGGTCAGGACGCGATGGGTGATCGTCGCGCCGACCTGCGATTTGATGTCGTCGCCGATGATCGGCACGCCGGCCGCCTTGAAGCGCTTGTCCCAGTACGACTCGCGTGCGATAAAGACCGGCATGCAGTTGACCATGGCGCAGCCGGCCTGGAGGATCAGCTCGGTGTACCACTTGGTCGCCTGCTCGGAGCCGACCGGAAGGTAGTTGACGACGACGTCGGCCTTCGTCTCACGGAGAATGCCGAGCACGTCGTCGGTCTCGCCCGGGGCCTTCGTGACGATCTCGCCGACGAATTTGCCGATCCCGTCGTGCGTCATGCCGCGTGCGACCTTCACGCCGGTCTTCGCGACGTTGGCGAACCTGTAGGTGTCGTTCGGATGCGCCCAGATCGCGTCGGCGAGGTCATTGCCGACCTTGTCCTTGGTCACGTCGAACGCGGCGACGACCTCGATGTCGCTGATGTGGTACCCGCCGAGGTTGACGTGCATCAGGCCGGGGACGAACTCATCGGGTTTCGCGTCCTTGTAGAACTCGAGCCCCTGCATGAACGAGTTGGCGCAGTTGCCCACGCCGATGATCGCGACGCGAACCTTCTTGTCGCTCGCGCGCACCTTGCCGTTTCTGCCTGCCATCGTGTCCTTTCCGCCGGGGCCCCCGAGGGGCACGCTCCGGCGACGATTCGATTCGAACGGGATGCCGAGCCGCTCGGCGAGCGACCCGAGGATGATGTCGTTGGCGTTGCTCTCGGTCTCGAACGCGGCTTCGTGGATGCGCCGCTTCAGCTCGGGCGGCATGCGGAGAACGACCACGCCGCTCCCGCCGCTCGGCACGTTGCTCGTGCGGCGGCTGGGGGAGAAGGGCACCGAGAAGCGCTCGGCGAGGGTCGACACGACGACGTCGTTCATCGACGAGCCGTTGCGCTTCGCTTCGTCGACTACTCCCTGCTTGAGCAGCGCGGGCATACGCACGAGGACGCCTGTTCTTGATTCCTCAGTCATCAGTGCTAGCAGTATAGCGCTCGAGAGCGGACGACGAGTTCGCTGGCTGCTGCGAGCA
>JANXXF010000502.1 GCA_025350775.1 Actinomycetes bacterium | reverse complement strand
GTCCAGGGTGTCGGCGCCCACGCCTCGCTGCACCGGTCGCTTTTCAACTACGTCAGCGAGCCCGCCAAGCTGCTCGTGCAGGCCGTGCTGGCGCGGGCCTGCTAGTGCGTGATTCCGGCCTCCGGCGCGGCTGCTACAAGTAGGTCGATGCGCCGCCATACAGCACTAACCCTTGCTGCCCTCGCCCTCGTCGCGGTTACCGCTCTGCTCGGGGGCGCCGCCTCCGCGCTGGCGGCATCGTCGCCTAGCGGCTGCCGGGCCACCGTCACGAGCCGCAACTGGCGGGCCATTCTCGGCCACGAGCCGACAGCTGCCCGCGCCACAGCCAGCGTCAAGGCGTTCCTGAAGCTCGGCTACAAGGGGACGAAGGTGGAGATCCGCGGCTGCGGCGACTACGCGGTGGTGATTGAGAGCCCCGAGTTCTCGAAGTTCCAGGTGCGCAACGCCTTCGCGCTCGAGAATGCCAAGGCGAAGCTCGTCGTCTCGTACGCGCGGCCGCCCGCCACCGCAGCCAAGCCGGGCAACGTGGTCGTCGTGTTCGGGCACACCCCGACGCTGGCGCAGGCAGTTGCGCTGTTGAAGAAGGTCGCCGCGTCGGGCTGGCGCGAGACCGACATCGGCTACGGCGGGCCGCACGACTGGAAGGTCGTCTGGCCGGGCGTCCCTGGTGCCAAGTCCGATCAGGTCGTCCGGGACACGCTCAAGCTCGGCTACCTCGTCGAGCTCGAGCTCGCGTAGCCGACCCCGTCCCGGCCGACGGCTCTCGTTACAGCTCGAGCAGCGCAGCGGCGACGCGGCGGTACGACTCGATGCAGAGGTCGAGCGGATCCAGCGCGACGGCCTGTACCGGCACGTGGTCGGCGCCCGCGTCGAGATGACGCTTGATGTGGTCGCGGATCTTGCTCTCGTCGCCCCAGGCCACGACCGAGTCGACCAGGTGGTCGCTCTGCGTGTCGAGGTCGTGCTCGGTGAAGCCCTGTGACAGCAGGCTGCACCGGAAGTTCTCGGTGCCGAGGTACCAGGCCAGGTACGCCCGGCCGATCCGGCGCGCCTCGGAGGCATCGTTCGACAGGATGAAGGCCTGCGCCGGCACGAGCAGCTTGTCCGGCCCGAGGATCTCGCGGGCGTGTGCAGTGTGCTCGGGCGTCGTCAAGATGGGATGCGCGCCGTCGGAGGCCTCGGCAGCGAGCTTCAGCATCGGCGTGCGTAGTGCGGCGAGGATATGGCTGACGGGCCGGGTCTGGGCCAGCTCGGCCGGCATGGGGGAGACGAAGTTGAGCTTCGCCATCGCCTCCAGGTAGCGGCGCATGACGTCGATCGGCTTGCCGTAGACGTGGCCGCGCGGGTCGACCTGCTCGCGGTGGCTGATGCCGAGGCCGAGTAGAAAGCGGTTGCCGTAGCTCTCGTTGATGGTGTTGGTGGCCGAGACGGTCGTCATCGGGTCGCGGGCCCAGATGTTGACGATGCCGGCACCCCAGACGATCTTGTCGGTGCCGGCGAGGACGGCCGCCGCGTTCATGAAGAGCTCGCGGGTGCCGAGGCCTTCGCCCGTCCAGACCGCGCTGTAGCCGATCTCCTCGAGCTCGCGGGCGAAGGCGATGCCGGCCCTGGCAGGCACGACCTCCAGGGGCACCGAGAACACACCGACCTTGCCGACAGCGGGGAACACGACCGCGCAGGGTAGCAACTAGACTCCGCCGCATGTCTCTTCCCATCGCCGCCCCGAGCAAGATCGTCTGCGTCGGGCTCAACTACAGGGATCACGCTGCCGAGTCCGGCATGGCGCTGCCGGAGCGGCCGCTGCTCTTCTCGAAGTGGCCGAACACGCTGATCGGCCCGGGTGACCCGATCGTCCTGCCGGCGATCTCGAACGAGGTCGACTACGAGGCGGAGCTCGGCGTCGTCATCGGCCGGCGGGCCTCCCGCGTCGCGCAGGCGGATGCCCTCTCGTACGTCGGCGGCTACGTCTGTGCCAACGACGTGTCGGCGCGTGACGTCCAGTTCCTGGACGGCCAGTGGGCGCGCGGCAAGTCGCTCGACACCTTCTGTCCCGTCGGCCCCCTCGTCCCGGCCAGCGACGTGCCCGATCCGCAGGCGCTCCGCATCCGCGCGATCCTCAACGGCCGCACGGTGCAGGACTCGAACACCGAGCAGATGGTCTTCACGGTCGCGGAGATCATCGCGTACATCAGCCAGGCGATCACGCTCGAGCCCGGCGATCTGATCCTCACAGGCACCCCGTCCGGCGTCGGGTTCGCCCGCAAGCCGCCGCTCTTCCTCCAGCCCGGTGACGAGATCACGATCGAGATCGACGGCATCGGCGCACTCACCAACCCGGTGCACAGCGCGTAGCGTTTCCGACTGCGCTAGCGGTTCCCGGGATAATCGATTACTGAAGGGAGTAGCACCAGCATGGCATTCGTCGTCACCGCCAAGTGGACAGCGAGGGAGGGCCAGCAGGATGTTGTCGCCGGCGCGCTCGCGAAGCTCGCCGGGCCCTCGCAGGCCGAGGAGGGCGTGCTCTTCTACCAGCTCCACCGCGACCCCGAGAACCCGCTCGTCTTCTTCATCTACGAGCAGTACCGCACGAAGGCCGACTACGAGGCGCACGGCGCGTCCGAGCACTTCCAGCAGTTCGGTGTCGGCGAGGCCTTCCCGGCCCTGGAGACGCGCGAGCGCGGCTTCTACGAGACCTGGGACGCGTGATGGCGGGCGCGACGTCGGCCACGCTCCGGTAGCCGGCGTGCGCAACCGGCACGCGCTCGTCCTCGTCGGGCTGTTCGTTGCGTCGCTGGCGCTGAGGCCGCAGATCATCGGGGTCGGCCCCCTGCTGCCGCAGGTCAAGGCCGACCTCGCGATCTCCCACACGGTCGAGGGCTTGCTCAGCACCATCCCGGTGCTGTGCATGGGCCTGTTCGCGCCGGTGGCGGCGTTGCTGGCCTCGCGCATCGGGGCACGCGCAGCGATCGCCGGCGCCGTCGCGCTGATCGCCGCCGGCGGCATGCTGCGGGTCGCGTCGCCGCACGCGGCGGTGCTGCTGCTGTTCACGCTGCCGGTCGGCATCGGCATCGCGATCGCCGGCACGATCATGCCGGTCGCGGTCAAGGAGCGCTTCCCGCACCGGCCGGGCTTCGCGACGGGCGTCTACGCCGCCGGCATCCAGACCGGCTCCACTCTCGCCGCCGCTCTCGCCGTGCCGCTCGCGCACTGGCACGGCGGCTGGCGCTTCTCGCTGCTCGTCTTCTCGGCGGCGATGGCGCTGCTGGTGCCGCTGTGGCTGCTTGCGACACGGGGCGCGGTCGAGCGGCCGCTGAAGGTGGTGCGGCCGCAGCTGCCGTGGCGCAGCTTCACCGCCTGGCGGCTCGCCGTGGTGTTTGCGCTCGTCGGCATGAACTTCTACGGCATCTCGCACTGGCTCGCGAACGCGTACGTCGAGCACGGCTGGAGCGAGCACCGGGCCGGCTGGCTGCTCACCGGGTTCCAGGCTGCCACCGTCCCGTCGGGCCTGCTGATGCCGTGGCTGGCCGACCGGGCGGGGTCGCGGCGCCTCTACATGGTCGCGGGCGCGCTGCTGATGTGCGGGGCGCTGGTCGGCGTGATCGAGGCGCCCGGGGCCGGCTGGCTCTGGGTCGTCCTGCTGGGCTGGGGCAACGGCACCCTGTTCGGCATGGTGATGACGCTGCCGCTCGACGTCTCCGACAGGCCTGCCGAGGCAGGGTCGGTCGCCGCGATGATGCTCGGGGTCGGCTACACCATCGCCGCGGTGCTGCCGTTCACGCTGGGCGCGGTGCGCGACGCGACGGGCTCGTTCACGGACGCGCTGTGGGTGCTCGTGGGCATCGGCACGCTGGCCGCGGCGGCCTGCTCGACGCTCACCCGCGAACGGTTGCGGCGCGGGGTGGGCGTGGGGGCGGTCGGCGCCGGCGGCGGTGTGCGGGGCGGCCCGGCCTCATCCGGCTGAGCCTGGATCCACCGTTGTTCGCGGGCGTTGCAGCTCGTCCAGGCTGCCAGGCCGCTCCCCGGACGAACGCCCCGCGATCACGAAAAACGGTGGATTCAGGCTGAGCGGAAGTGCGCCACCGTGGCGGCGACGGCGTCCAGGAGCGCCGTCACCGGCAGCGGCCCCACTGCCCGCTCCAGCCCGCCCACCGCGAGCTCCTCGGGGAACGGCAGCGGCGCCGCCTCGAAGGTGATCGTGCCGCGGGCCGCGGGCACGACGGCCTCGATCGCCGCCACCACGTCGCTCATGTGCGCCGCGCTGCCGGGGACGTTGAAGGTGCCGGAACCGGTGAACCCCGAGCGGCTCGACTGCACGACCGCGGCGGCGACGTCCGGGGCGTAGTTGAGGAACATGCGCCCGCCGTAGCCCATCCGATACTCCTCGCCGCGGGCGGCTGCGCCCATCGCGTGTGTCGGCGCGGCGGTGACGCCCTGGTCGCGGCCGGGGCCGTACACGGTGTACGGCCGCAGCCCGATGCTGGGGATGCCACTCTCCTGGTGGTAGATGCGCGCGGTGCCCTCGTTCGCGAGCTTGAACACGCCGTAGAGGGTGCCGGGCAAGGAGCGTGCATCCTCGTTGCGGGCGACCTCGCTGCTGTCCTCGTTGTTGAAGACCGCGGCCGACGAGGCGAACAGCAGAGGCGCCGTGATCCGCTCGGCCCGCGCGCGGACGGCCTCGAACATGTTGACCGTGCCGACGACGTTGACCTGGGCGCCCAGCACGGGGTTGGCGCGGACGAACGGCACCTGCAGCGCCGCCAGGTGGATGACGTTCGTGATGGCGTGCTCATCGAGTGCGCGGCCGATCGAGTCGAGGCTCGTGACGTCGCCCTCGACGAACGTCACCCGGGCGAGCTCGTCCGGGCTCATCAGCGCGCGCAGCCGGCGGGGCTCGCCAGGCAGGTCGAATGCGACGACCCGGCAGCCGTCGGCGACGAGCTGCTTGACAGTCCAGGCGCCGATGCAGCCGAGGGCGCCGGTGACGAGGAAGGCTTCGCTCATGCCGGGCTCACAGATCCTGGTAGACGGTGACGATCTCGGTGTAGAACTCGATCGCGGCGCGGCCCTGCTCGTGCGGGCCGAACCCCGACGACTTGATCCCGCCGAACGGGACGTGCGCCTCCCCGCCGGCGGTCTGCGAGTTGACGTGCAGGAGGCCGGCTTCGACCTCGGTCGAGAAGCGGTGCGCGGCCGTGAGGCTCGACGTGAAGATCGACGCCGACAGCCCGAACGGCACAGCGTTCGACCGCTCGATCGCTTCGTCGAGGGTCGAGAAGCGGTAGAGCGAGGTGACCGGACCGAACACCTCCTCGCACGAGAGGAACGCATCGTCGGCAACGCCCTCGAACACGGTCGGCTCGATCACGTAGTTGTCGCCACCCAGCGGCTTGCCGCCCGCGATCACGGTGCCGCCCTCGGCCTTGCCCTTCGCGATCCCGTCGAGGATCTCGTCGAACTGCGCCTTGTTGACGATGGGGCCGCACTCGGTGGCCGGATCGGCGGGGTCGCCGACGATGCCCCGCTCGATCCGGGCCAGCAGCTTTGCGCGAAACTCGTCGTAGACGGCGTCCTGGACGAGGATTCGGCGCGTGCCGGTGCACTTCTGCCCGGCCGACCAGAAGGCGCCGGCATAGGCGGCTTCGGCGGCGCGGTCGAGGTCGGCGTCGGCCATCACGATCAGCGGGTTGTGGCCGCCCAGCTCGAGCTGAACACGCTTGCCCAGGCGGGTCGCCTCGTCGCGGACGGCGAAGCCGGTGCCGACGGAGCCGGTAAACGAGATCGCGCGCACGCGCGGGTCGCGCACCAGTGCGTTGCCGATCACGGAGCCGCGCCCCATCACCACGTTGAGGACGCCGGCCGGCAGCCCGGCCTCCTCGAAGCAGTGGGCGATGTGGAGCCCCGTCAGCGGCGACTCCTGCGCGAGCTTGATCACGACCGTGTTGCCGTAGGCCAGGGCGGGAGCCAGCTTCCACACCGGGATCGCGAAGGGGAAGTTCCAGGGCGTGATCAGGCCGACGACGCCGACGGGGCGCCGCATCGTGAGGATGTTCCCGCCGGTGACGGTCTGCTGGAACAGCTCGCCCTGCGGGCGCCAGCCTTCGGTGCCCGCGTAGCGCAGGATCGTGGCGCCGCGCCCGGCCTCGCCGCGCGACTCGCGCAGCGGCTTGCCCATCTCGGCAGTCATGTCCTGGGCGATCTGTTCGACTCGGCGCTCGATCGCGTCGGCAGCCTTCAGCAGGATCGCGCCGCGGGCCGGCGCGGGCGTCCGTGCCCAGCCCTTCAACGCCCTGTGGGCGGCAGCGACGGCGGCGTCGACGTCGGTGGCGTCGCTCGACGGGAACGCGCCGATCACCTCGTCCGGGCGCATCGGGTTGCGGTCCTCGGAGGTCGCGCCGGACGCGGCCGGAAGCCACGCGCCGTCGATGTAGTTGAGGAACGGCGGTCTGGTCATGCCTGTCCTTTGCTAGAAGGTCGCCCGGCCGCCCGAGACGTCGAACGTGGCGGCGGTCGAGAAGGTCATGTCCGCGCTGGCGAGCCAGGCGACCAGCGCCGCCACCTCGTCCGGCTGGCCGACCCTGCCGAGCGGGATCTTCGAGACCATGTAGTCGATGTGTTGCTGCGACAGCTGGTCGAGGATCGGCGTGTGGATGACGGCGGGGGCGACGCAGTTGACGAGGATGCCGGTGCCGACGACGTCCTTGCCGACGGCCTTGGTGAGGCCGATCACCGCAGCCTTGCTCGACGAGTAGGCGGCCGCCATCGGATTGCCCTCCTTGCCGGCGATCGAGGCGATGTTGACGATCCGGCCGTAGCCGCGCTCGCGCATGCCTGGGATGACTGCGCGGTTGAAGTAGAAGGTGCCGTCGAGGTTGACAGCATGGACGCGCCTCCACTCGGCGTCGTCGACCTCGTCGGTGTGGAGTGAGTCGCCGCCGACGCCAGCCGAGCAGACGAGGATGTCGAGGCGGTGGAACTCACGCTCGACGACTTCCACGGCGCCGGTAGCCTCGGCCGAGCGGGTGACGTCGCCGGCGATGCCGAGCACGCCGTCCGGCAGGCCCTTCGGGTCGAGATCGAACACCGCGACGCGGGCGCCACCGGCGAGCAGGCGGCTGACGCAGGCAGCGCCGATGCCGCTCGCGCCGCCCGTCACCAGCGCGACGCGCTTGGAAAAGTCGTAGACGTTGGTCACACAGCGGTTTTACCACACTCGCGGCGGTGGGTAAATCGTTTACCCGCACACGTCAAGGTAATCGGTTGCCTCTCCTGGTTGTGCAGGAGCGCGGACGCGTCTACGCTTCGCCTGTGGACTTCGACCCGGTGCGCGACTACCCGCTCGGCACGAAGCGTCCCGACCTCGTGAGGACGCCGTCGGGGCGCCCGCTCGCGGAGCTGACCGTGGACGCCCTGCGTGACGGCAGCATCACCGCCGGCGACATGCGCGCCACTCCCGAGACCATCCGCCGCCAGGCCGCGGTCGCACGCGCGGCAGGCCGCGTGCCGCTCGCCGAGAACCTCGAGCGGGCGGCCGAGCTCTCCCTGATCGACGCGCCGACCATCCTCGACGCGTACACCGCGCTGCGCCCCCACCGCTCGACCGCCGCCGAGCTCGAGGCCTGGGCCGCCCGGCTGGAAGGCGAGCTCGCGGCGCCGCTGACGGCGGCCTTCGTCCGCGAGGCCGCGGTGGCCTACGCCCGGCGAGGGCTGCTGCGCAGGTGAGCGTGGACGGCACTCCTGTGGCCGATGGCACCACCGCGGCCGGCGGGACGCCCTGCGCCGGCACCACCGCGGTTGGCGGGACGCCCCAGGCCGGCTCGGAGCGCTTCCGGACGCGCGAGCGCAACCCGCTCCGTCTCGAGACGCTGATCGAGGCGCTCCCAGACCTCGGCCTCTCGGTGTTCGACGGGCCCGCCGACCCGGCGCCCGGCATCGAGATCCGTGACGGCCGCGTCGTCGCCATCGACGGCGTCCCCGAGGCCGACTTCGATGTCATCGACGAGTTCATCGCCCGCCACGGCATCGACGTGGCCGCCGCGGCCGAGGCGGCCATGCTGGACGACGCCGCCATCGCCCGTCGCCTCGTCGACGTCGACGTCCCGCGCGCCGACCTCGTCCGGCTCTCGCGCGGCCTCACGCCGGCGCGGCTCGCCCGGATCGTCGGCCGCCTCGATGCCGTCGAGCTGATGTTCGCGCTCTAGAAGCTGCGGGCCCGCCGCGCGCCCGCGAACCAG
>JANXXF010000209.1 GCA_025350775.1 Actinomycetes bacterium | reverse complement strand
GGCGGCTGACGTCGTTGTGGCCTGCGCCACCGACCTCCACCGTCACGTACTGCTTGCCGCCCACCGAGTAGGTGATCGGAGCAGACGCGACGGGGTAGGGCATGGCCGCCGACTTCCACAGCTCCTTGCCGGTCTTGGTGTCGACCGCCGAGAGGTAGCCGTCACCCTTCGAGCCGTTGCCGCTACCGAAGTGGCCGACGAAGGTCAGGCCACCGGCGGTGTTCGCCGAGCCGGAGTAGCAGATTGCCGGCCAGTGCTGCCAGAACTTCAGCTTGCCAGTCGTCACATCGAGCGCGGCGAAGTTGCCTGAGTTGCTGATCGGTGTGGAGCCGTCACCGACGCCGAGCCGGTTGGCACCGAGACCGCCATACTGGCTGGCGACCTGCGAGGCAGGCGGGATCTGCTCATGCGCAATCGCGCGACCAGTAACGCCGCAGGTGATCATCGTGTGGTTCTCCGGGCTGTAGGAACTCGCCGGCCAGTCCATCATCTCGAACGGGTGGACAAGGTACTGCGTCGTGTCGTACGGGTCGTACGCGCAACCCAGCTTGTACGGCTTGCCGTCAGGCGCGGTTGCCGTGGCATACGGGACGCCAAGGCTCGTGGAGGCGTCGGGAGTGGCGCAGGGGATGCCGGAGTTCAAGCCGGTGTTGTACTTGCTGTTGTTGCGGTACCCGCCCGGGTTGAACAGCACGTTGGACGTGCGCGGGACCGGCTGCGTCGGCCAGGTGTTGACGGCGTCGGCGGTGGACTGCGGCACGGGCACCTCATCGACCGGGATGAGTGGCTTGCCGGTCTCGCGGTCGAGCACGAACGTCATGCCGACCTTGTTGACGTAGGCGACGGCGGGGCGCTTGACCATCTTGCCGTCGATCTTGTACATGCCGTCGAACATGACGCCGTTGTTCGGCAGGTCGGAGTCCCACAGGTCGTGGTGGGCCTCCTGGAAGTACCACTTGAGCTGACCCGTGTAGAGGTCGAGCGCGACGATCGAGTCGGTGTACAGGTTCAGGCCGGGGCCGCGCGAGTTCCACGGCTCCGGGTTGCCGGTGCCGACGATCAGGAGCTTGCGGGTCGTATCGACGATCGGGGACTCCCAGAACGAGCCGCCACCGTAGAGGCTGCTGCCGTTGCCGCCCTTGCCGTTGTTCGTCCAGGTCTCGGAGCCGGGCTGTCCCGGCGACGGGATGGGGCTCCAGGCCCAGATGCGCCCGCCGTTGGCAGCTCTGAAGGCCTGCAGCGAGGGGCTGTTGCCACCGCCGTCGCCCGAGCCGTCACCGACGAGGATCATGCCGTTGGCGTAGATCGGGGCGGTGGAGATCTTCGCGTTGTTCTTGTACGAGCCGACAGCCGTCTCCCACACCTGCTTGCCAGACGTCTGGTCGAGCGCGATGAGGCGACCGTCACCAAGGCCCACGTAGACCTTGCCCTCGCCGACGGCGACGCCGGCCCTGCGGCCACCGTTGCCGGGCGTGAAGGCCACCCCGCTGTTGAGGACTTCGCCGGCGAACGACGGCGTCCACTTCCAGATCTGGGCGCCCGTCGCCGCGTCGATCGCGAAAACCTCACCTTGGGGAGAGTTCGTGGTGTAGAGCACGCCGTCCACGGCGACCGGGTTCGACTCCATCGAGCCGCAGTTCGTGGGATTGTTCGTGGCCCCTCGGTTTGCACCGGCAATCACGGGGTCACCGGCGATGAGGCCCGCTGTGCAGGTGCCGAGGCTGATCTGCCAAAGCTGCTTGAGCGTGCCGACGTTCGACGTGGTGATCTGCTTTAGCGACGAGTAGCGAGTGCCGCCGAGGTCGCCGAAGTAGTTGAGCCAGTTGTCGCCGGAGGGAGCACTCAACTGTGCAGCCGTCCAGACGGGCGAAGGCGTGATCACCTTGGAGGCGTCACGCGACGAAGACGCGGTAGTCGCCAGAACGCCTGCGGCTACGACGAGCCCCAGACAGACGAGTGCTCCTGACCAGCGAAAGCGATGCATTCAGATCCTCCCTATCGAGATTCTCGCTCTACGGCCATCTGCGGCCGCAAGCGTCTACCAGGTGACGGGCAAGACGACAGCCGGAATCATGACAGTTCGGTGAAGGCTGCGCAAGATGTCTACAAGTTTTCAACCTGAGGTTTCACCTTCGATCCCCGTACCGCGCACTCCCCGGTGCCGCTGCGAGAGCACGGATTCCGACTTTCCGGGCGCCTCTCCGGCAATCGTCGTGACGGGCTAGGCTTCACCTCTATGCGTCGGCTCTGCGTCCTGGTTGCATTTGCCGTCGCGGCGGCAGGCTTCGCCACAGTCGCGCCCGCAGCGAGGGTTTCACCGGCGGCGGCGCACTGCACGATCGCCCCGAAGCATGAGTGGACGGTCTGCCCGGGCGCTGACCTGACCGGCAGGAACCTGGCCGGCGCCGACCTACGGAATGCGAACCTGGCGGGCGCCGATCTGACCGGCGCGACCCTCACCGGCGCGAACCTGGCCACGGCAAACCTGATGCGCGGGAAGTTGGCCCGAGCACACCTGGACGTCGCGAATCTCAGCTTCGCAAAGCTCGCCGGAGCCGCCTCGCCGGGTGCGACCCTCTCCGGGGCGAGCCTGATCGGCGCGAACCTGTCCGGCGCCGACCTCTCCGGCGCCGACCTGACCGGCGTCAACTTTTCCG
>JANXXF010000440.1 GCA_025350775.1 Actinomycetes bacterium | reverse complement strand
GCTCGTCAACTCCCTCCGCCTCCCGCTCGCGCTCCGCCTCTCCGATCGTGCCGCCGGCTCGTGTTTCCTCGCCTTCGGGCTGCTGCTCGTGTACCTGACGCTGTTCGACCAGGGCGCTGCCCTCGCGGCGTTCATCGGGTCGGTGTCGAGCGAGCAGAACTACCTCCACGAGCTGCTGCACGACGGGCGCCACCTCAACGGCGCCGCCTGCCACTAGGGCAGGGCTGCTCCCCTCTCCGATGACCTGGCCGGGCGCGGGTGGCTGGCTGCGCATCACCTTGCTCGCCGCGATCGCCGCGGCAGTCGCGGTGTCCGCGTTCGACTTCGCCGTCTCAGAAGGGCTCGTCGACCGCGCCGTCAGGCTCGAGGCGGCGACCGGCGGCCACGTCGACGCCGACGCCGCCGGGAAGGCGCTCGCGGTGCCGGAGCCGTTCGGCCGCCGGGCCCAGCACGGCGGGCTCGTCGTCGCCGAGCTCGTGTACGGGGCAGGGGTCGCGTTCCTGCTCGCCGGCGCGGCAGCCGTCCTCGGCCCCGGCAAGCGGCGCCCGCGCTCGCCCCGCCGCTTCCTGCTCACCACGATCGGCGCCTTCGCGTTCGCCTCGCTCGTGCTGCCGGCAGTCACCTATCCGCCGCTGCCCCCCGGCGCCGAAACCCTGCGCGGCATCTCCGAGCGGCAACTGCTCTACCTTGGCCTGCTACTCCTCGGCGTGGCAGGCGCGGCGGCGGCCGCCTTCATCGTCGGCCGGCCGCTGCTGCGCCGCGCCGAGCGGCTCGCCCTGGCCGCGGCCGTGCTCGGCGGCACCCTCGCGATCGCCCTCTTCGGCTTCCCCGACGATCCACTGGCTGCGCCCTACCCCGACCCGGCGCTGCTCGACCGCTTCCGCGCCGCCGCGATCGGCAGCCAGGCGCTGTTCTGGACGGTGCTAGCCGCGGCGGCCTGGTGGCTGCTGCGCCCGCGGCCGGCCGTGCAGTAGCCGCAGGCCCCTACCCCGTCATTCCCTCCCACACCGCCTTCTCCGGGCGGATGTGCCACGGGTCGGTGCAGGTGTGGTCGACCAGCGGCGTCATCTCCAGGTAGTGGGCGCAGATCTCGGGACCGGCCGGAAAGTCGGTGTACGCGGTCGGCATCGGCGAGGTGCAGTGGATGAGCAGCAGCGTCCCTTTCTGGCTGACGTACGGCCCATGCGGATAGCCGGCCGGATTGAGCAGCAGGGTGCCGGGGCCGCCCCAGCCGCGCTTCGGCATCAGCAGGTCACCGGTGAGCAGAATGATCTCCTCGCAGCAGTCGTGATGCACCTCCTCCTGCACCGACGGGTAGCCGGGCGTGATCAGGTGGAGCCGTAGGAAACCGGCAGGGCCGCCGTGGAGCGCGCCGGGACGATGTCGGGGTCGCGCAGGCCCTTGTACAGCATCCCGTGGCGCAGGCCTGGCAGCTCGTACTGCTGCCAGTGCTCCTCCCACGTCCTGCGCAGCGTGAGGCCGCCGGGATAGACGTCCTCGCCGCGCAGGTCGAGGCTGTGCCACACGATCAGGTGCGCACCCTTCGGCGACGACAGCTTGACCGGCTCGTGACCGCGCGGGATGCCCGCGAAGCCGTACACCCGCAGCGTCGTGCCGGCGACGTCGAGCCCACCCTCGATCACGAAGATCTCGACCGTGGCATCCCCTGACTCGACGTGCGTCCAGCCGGGTGGCACGCGCAGCGTGTACGAGCGGCCACGGCCGTCGGCCTCACGGGAGATCGGGCGGGCCTCGGCGCCGCGCAGGATTGCGGGGCCGGCCGCGCTCTCCTGCCACGGGCTCTCCCAGATGTTGGCCCAGGCGGGCTCGGCACGCGACGCGCCGTCGCGGGGAAGAGTGGTCGACGTCGTCACGTCACGGCTCCTTTCGCCGGTCGGCCCGGCGCGTCGAATGCTGTAGCGACCCTACCGCGGATCGCCGGACGGCACGCCGCCGCCGGCGCCCAGCGGCTTGATGTGAATTGGCGCCCCTGACGGGGCTGTTCCGGGCCAAGCCGGGGCGTCACGGCGCCCGGAGGCCAGGCCCGGGGCCTGGGTGAGGAACGACGGGGCGTCACGGCGCCGCGCCCGGGGCGGCAACCGGTGCCGCGCCAATGCACATCAAGCCTCGAGCTCCGCGACTGCCTCCAGCTCGATCAGCGCGCCCTGGTGGACGAGACCCGAGACCAGCACCCCGACCGCCGCCGGAAACGGCTCGCGGAACACGTCACGGCGAACCTGGGCGGTGCTCCGGTAGTCGTCGAAGGTGATCACGTACTCGCGCGTCTGCACGACGTCGTCGAGCGAGCCGCCGGCCGCTGCGAGGATTTCGGCGAGCTTCGCGTAGATCACGCGGAGCTGCCCGGCCATGTCGCCCGGGCACAACATGGCGCCGTCGTCCCCAATCGCGTCAAGGCCCGACACGTACACCGTGTCGCCGTGGCGTACCGCCGGGGAGTAGGTGTAGCGGGAGAAGTCCCAGCCGGGATTGATCTCCTCGCGTGGCATGCCGCCCGCCTACCAGCGCCCGCCGAGGAGCTCGGCCGCGTGCTCGCCGAGACGGGGAGCCGGACGGGAGATCGCCCACGGCGTCGCCGTCATCTTCCACGGCGCCCCCGGATAGGTCTTCCCCTCGACCTCCACGAAAAAGCCGCGCGCGGCTTGCTGCGGCGACTCGGCGACATCCTGCATCGTCGACACCACGCCCACCGGCACGCCCGCCTCCAGCATCGGCTTGTAGATCTGCTCGCGGGTCAGCTTCCCGAAGATCTCGCCCGCCTTCGCGTCGATCTCCTGCCAGTGCGCCCGCCGCACGCCGACGTCGTTCCAGCGCTCGTCGAACATCCACTCGGGGTTGCCGAGCAGCTCGCGCGTCTTCTCCCAGTGCGCCGGCCGCGGCATGGTCGAGCAGAACAGGCGGGTGCCGTCGGCGAGGCGCTGCATGCCGGTGCCGTGCGCGGCCGGATGCAACGTGCCCATGCGCCCGCGGGCACGGCCCAGCCACTGCCAGTCGGTGACGGCACCCTCGAGGATGGTGCACACCGCCTCCTGCACCGAGGTGTCGACACGCTGGCCCTCGCCGCTGCGCATGGCGTGGAAGACGGCCATCAGGGTCGCCATCGCCGTCTGCAGGCCGGCCAGGTGCAGCGCCTGCAGGCCTGCCGGCGCGAGCGGCTCGTGCTCCGGCTCGCCCGAGATGTACGCCATGCCGCCGCCGGCCCAGCCGATCAGGTCGCCGCCCTTCCAGCCGGCGCGCGGGCCGTCCTGGCCGTACGGCGTGATCGAGGCGACGACCAGCTTCGGGTTCGTGGCCCACGGGTCGCCGACCAGCTTGGCCAGGCGGCCCGGCGAGAGATCCTCGACCAGGACGTCGGCGGTCGCGGCCAGCGCGGCAAGCGCGGCCCGGCCCTCGGCGGTGTCCAGGTCGAGGACGACGCTGCGCTTGCTCGTGTTCATGTTTTCGAAGAAGGGCTGGTCGAGGCGGCGCAGCGGGTCGCCGCCGGGCGGCTCGACCTTGACGACGTCGGCGCCGTAGTCGCCGAGCAGCTTGCCCGCCCACGGGCCCGCCACCAGGCCGGCGACCTCGACGACGCGGATGCCCGCCAGCGGCCCCTGCGGTGCGCCAGGCTCAGGCATCGACGGCTGCTCCCAGCTCGGCCATGACCTCGGCGTGGTGCTCGCCCAGCAGCGGCGCGGGCCGGTGGACGCGGCCGGGCGTCTTCGTCAGACGGCCGATCACGCCGGAGGTGATGACGGTGCCAACCTTGGGCTGGTCGAGCGGCACCCAGAAGCCGCGTGCCCGCAGGTGCGCATCGTCCATCAGGTCGGAGATCTTCTCGGCGCAGGTCGCGGGCACGCCAGCGGCCTGCAGCTGCTCGGCGAGGGCGTGCGCGTCGCGGCCGGCGGTGAACTCGCCGAGGCGGGCCTGCAGCTCCTCTCCGGGCAGGCCGGTCAGGGCGGCGAGCGCGGCGACCTCCTCCGGCGTGTGGCATTCGACGGCCAGCCAGCGGTCGTCGCCCGCGCAGCGGTACATG
>JANXXF010000381.1 GCA_025350775.1 Actinomycetes bacterium | reverse complement strand
GCCCGCCGCGCCCGCCGCACTCGCCGCGCCCGCCGCACCACCCGACGACCGCCTGCTCGGCGGCGTCGCCGCCGCGATGGCGCTGGTGAAGGCGCATCGCACCCACGGCCATCTCGCCGCGCGCCTCGATCCGCTCGGCTCCGAGCCCGTCGGCGACCCCGCGCTCGAGCCGCTCGGCCTCGAGCCGCCACTCACGCCCGAGCTGCAGGCCCGCATCCCCGCCTCGCTGCTGCGCGTCCACGTCGCCGGCGCCACGCTCGCCGAGGCCCTGCCGCACCTGCAGCAGACGTACTGCGGCACGATGGCCTTCGAGAGCGAGCACCTCTCCGAGCACGAGCAGCGCGTCTGGCTGCGCTTCGCCATCGAGTCGGGCCGCTACCGTCAGCCGCTCGCCCCGCACGAGCAGCTCCGCCTGCTCGCCCGGCTCTCCGACGCCGAAGGCCTCGAGCAGTACCTGCGCCGGGCGTTCCTCGGCCAGAAGCAGTTCTCGCTCGAAGGCGTCGACGCGATGGTGCCGATGCTCGACGAGGCGATCGACATCGCCGCCGCAGCCGGCGCCAAGCACGTCGTCCTCGGCATGGCGCACCGCGGCCGCCTCAACGTGCTCACCCACACCGTCGGCATGCCCTACGAGCGCATCCTGCGCGAGTTCGAGGGCGAACGCTTCTACGAGGCCGTCGTGTTCGACCCCGAAGGCGGCAGCGGCGACGTCAAGTACCACCTTGGCGCCGAGGGCGTCCGCCAGACGCCGAGCGGCGAGATTAGCGTCCGCCTGCTGGCCAATCCGAGCCATCTCGAAGCCGCCGACCCCGTCGTCGAAGGCACGGTGCGCGCGCTCCAGGCCGACCGCAGCCGCATCGGTGGCCAGCTCGAGCCGGCCAGCGCCCTGCCGATCCTCATCCACGGCGACGCCTCGTTCGCCGGCCAGGGCATCGTCGCCGAGACGTTCAACCTCCAGGGCCTCGTCGGCTACGAGACCGGCGGCACGATCCATCTGATCGCGAACAACCAGGTCGGCTTCACCACCGACCCGCACGAGGCGCGCTCGACGCGCTACTCGAGCGACCTCGCCAAGGGCTTCGACGTCCCGATCATCCACGTCAACGCCGACGACCCCGAGGCGGCGCTGCACGCCGTCAGGCTCGCGAGGGCGTTCCGTAAGCGCTTCGCCCACGACGTCGTCGTCGACCTCGTCGGCTACCGGCGCTTCGGCCACAACGAGGCCGACGAGCCTGCCTACACGCAGCCGCTGACGGTCGTCCAGATCGGCAACAAGCCCAGCGTCCGCAAGCTCTACGCCGCGCAGCTCGTCGAGCAGGGCGTCGTCAGCGAGGCCGAGGCGGCGCAGCTGGTCACCGCCGTGCAGGCGCGCGTGAAGGACGCGCACGAGCGCCTCAAGGCGTCGTTCGGCCAGGCGATCCCGGCCGGCGACATCGCGCCGCCGCCGCCCGCCGTCTCGCGGGAGACCGTGATCACCGCCGTTGCCGGCGACAAGCTACGCCGCCTCAACGCGGAGCTCCTCCGCTTCCCCAACGGCTTCACGCCGAACGCCAAGCTCGCCAAGCAGCTCGAGCGCCGCGCCGTCGCGCTCGACGAAGGCGGCATCGAGTGGGGCCAGGCCGAGGCGCTCGCGTTCGCGAGCCTGCTCACCGAGGGCGTCCCGATCCGCATGACTGGGCAGGACTGCCAGCGCGGCACCTTCTCGCACCGCCATCTCGTCCTGCACGACGCGAACACGGGCGCCACCGCCACGCCGATGAAAGGCATCAGCGACGCCCGCGCCTCCTTCGAGGTGCACAACTCGCCCTTGTCCGAGTACGCGGTGCTCGGCTTCGAGTACGGCTACGCCGTCGCCGCGCCCGAGGCGCTCGTGATCTGGGAGGCCCAGTTCGGTGACTTCGGCAACGGCGCCCAGATCATCGTCGACCAGTTCATCTCGTCGAGCCTCTCCAAGTGGCACGAGACGTCGCGCCTGACGATGCTGCTGCCGCACGGCTACGAGGGCAACGGCCCCGAGCACTCCAGCGCCCGCCTCGAGCGCTACCTGCAGCTGGCTGCCCAGGACAACATGCGCATCGCGAACTGCACCACCGCCGCGCAGTTCTTCCATCTCCTCCGCCGCCAGGCCCTCGATCCCGTCGCCCGGCCGCTCATCGTGATGACACCCAAAGGCCTGCTGCGCCTCAAGGACGCCACCTCGACGCTCGCCGACCTCACCGACGGCGCCTTCCAGCCCGTCCTCGACGACCGCGGCGCCGACAACGCGCTCGTCGAACGGCTCGTCCTCTGCTCCGGCAAGGTGTACTACGACATCGCCCACCACGAGGAGCGCGCCCGCGCCGAGACGATCGCCATCGGCCGGGTCGAGCAGCTCTACCCATTCCCGACGCAGGCCGTCGCGGCGGTGATGGCGTCCTATCCGCGGCTGCGAGAGGTCGTCTGGGCGCAGGAGGAGCCGCAGAACATGGGCGCGTTCCGCTCGGTGCGGCACCGGCTGGAGGAGGCGCTGCCCGTGGGCGTCACGCTCTCGTTCGTCGGGCGGCCCTGGCGGGCGAGCCCGAGCGAGGGGTATCCGACCGCGCACAGCCGCGAACAGGACCGGATCGCACGCGAGGCGCTGGCCGGATGACGGATCCCCGTCGAGTCGATACAGTTCCTTGCCGAGGCGACTGACACCCAGACCACGGAGGTTCGTATGCCTGTGGAGACCCCCTCACTCTTTTCGCGCGTCATCCAGGAGCACCTCGAGCTGAAGCGGAAAAACGCCGAGCTCGATGACAACATGCCGCTCGCGCGTTACATGGTCGACGACCCGTTCAGCAATCACCCGCTCTTCAAGTCGGAGGAGCAGGCGCGGCTGGAGGACACCATGGACGGCGAGAGCCTCGGCGACATCACGCTGCTGCTCACTGCCCTGGCGAACGAGGACACCGCCGAGCACGCTGCGCTGCCCGGCGCAGCGCCCGCCGCGAGTGCAACTCCCGACGACGCGCCCGCAGCCAGGCCCGCCGACCTCGCCACCGTGCCGCCCGCACCCGGGATGCTCCCCAACACGGCTCCGCCCGAGGAAGCCGCCTGGGGGCAGTCGCGGGACTTCGACTGGGGCGACTAGCCCCGCGCCGGCGGCGACGCCGGCCCCGCGCTGCGAGCGCTCAGCTGCGCTCGACCTGCGAGCCGCCGATAACGACCTCCCGGCCGTCGTCATAGCGCACCAGCGCCTTGTTGCCGCCGTCGTAGTCGGGCGCCCACAGCAGCAGCGTCGCCGGGACGCCGCGCACGAGGCAACGCTCCGTCCCCTCGGGGTCGAGTCCGCCCCACACGCGCACGAACGGGTTCGACTCCAGCTCGGCGGCGATCGTCGTCGGCTCGCGATGGCCGGGATGGACCACGGTGGACGGCGGCAGCGCCAGCAGGCGCGTGATCGAGCCGCGGAGGTCGGCGTAGCTGCCGCCCGGCCCGGCGCACCCACCGACGGTCCCCTTGAACAGGACGTCGGCTGTGAGGCAGTCGCTGCCGTTGACGAGGAACGCGAGGTGGCCGGCAGCATGGCCCGGCGTCGCCAGCGCGCGGATCGTCAGCTCGCCGCTCGCGATCTCCTCGCCGTCGGCGATGACGGCGTCGATCAGGCCGTCGCCGAGCGTCTCGGCGGTGACGCGGCTGCCGACCACCGGCACGCCGAAGCGCTGCCGGTACTCGGCGATGCCGTCGACGTGATCGACGTGGAAGTGGGTGACGAGGATGTGGGTGATCGTGATGGCGTCGCGCTCGACCGAGGCCAGCAGCGGCCCGGCCACGCCGTTGCCGTCGACGAGGACGCCGTGGCCGCCCGGCCGGTCGGCGACGAGGTACGCGTTGGACAGGTACCCGGGGTGCTCCGTGCGCTCGACGATCATGCATGTGAGACTACGGGACATGTCACGCATCGCGCTGTTCTGGCAACCCGCCTGAGCGTCCTGTGCCGCGGCCAAGGAGTTCCTTGGCGCCCAGGGAATCACGTTCGACTCCGTCAATGCCCGAGACCCGGAGGGCCGCGCGCGCTGGGAGGCGGCCGGCAAGCCGACCATCCCCTCGCTCGAGGTCGACGGCGTCGCCTCCGCGATCATGCACCCGTCACAGATCGCCTCGCTGCTGGGGCTGGCCGGCGGCAGTGGCGGTGCCGGCGCCGCCGGCGATGGGCTCCGGCTCGCCTGGGATCTCTCCACGATCCTTGACGCCTGGGTCGACCACCTGCGCCTGCTCGACTGGGAGACGATCTGCGCGCCGACGCCGTCCCGTGGCCGCACGCTGCGCAACCTCACCTGCAACACTTTCCACCCGATCACGCTGATCCCCGCTGCGGTCGAGCACGGCGCCTTCCCCTGGAACCCCGACGACGACGACGCTCGTGAGGCCGTCCTCGACGGCGCCCCCGCGGCGGTGGCCTATGCCTCGACGATCGCCACAGAATTCCAGGGCTGGCTGCTCGGGGCCGACGAGCTGCTGGCGGGCGCCGGCTCGCGACCGGTGACGACGCTGCGCGGCGACCTCGACGTGACCACGCTGCTCATCGCACAGCGCTGGCATGCCGCCTTCCACTACCGCCAGCTCAAGGCAGTCCTCGCCGGCAGGGGCAGCGAGCTGCCCGGTTCGTTCAGAATCGAGGCGCTCGCCGATCTCGAGCTGCCCGAGGAGGTCTTCTAGGATGTCGCTGCGCCGCTGGCCGGTCGCCCCGTACGAGGAGATGTGCCGGGACTTCCGCTGGGAGGTGCCGGAGCGCTACAACATCGCCGTCGACGTCGTCGACCGGCACGACCCCACCGCGGTCGCGATGCTGTGGGAGGACTGGCAGGGCACCGAGCGCGTCCTCACCTTCGGCGACCTCGCCGGCCTCTCCAACCGCATCGCCAACGTGCTAACGGCGGCCGGGGTGGGGCAGGGCGACCGCGTCGCGGTGATGCTGCCACCGCTGCCCGAGACGTGCGCGACGTTCATCGCCGCGTACCGCATGGCCGCCATCCTGCTCTCGCTCTCCGTGCTCTACGGCGACGACGGCGTGGCGCACCGCCTCCGCGACGCCGGGGCCAGGGTGATCGTCACGGACGAGGCCAACCGCGAGCGGATCGAGCGCCTGCGCGGCGAGCTGCCCGAGCTCGAGCAGATCCTCGTCGTGGACGGCGAGCTGGGGCGCGACATCGCCGCCGCATCCGACCGCTTCGCCACCGTCGACACCTCGCCCGAGACCCCGGCGCAGCTCTACTACACCTCCGGCACGACCGGCCTCGCCAAGGGCATCCTGCACGCCCACCGCTACCTGCTCGCGCACAACGAGTTCGAGCTCATCCACGACCTGCAACCGGGCGAGCTATTCCACTCGACCGGCGAGTGGGCCTGGATCGCGGGGATCGTGCCGCTGCTGGCGCCGCTGCGCCTCGGCAATCCGGTCGCCGTGTTCTCGCGGCAGGGCGGCTACGACCCCGCGCAGACGCTCTACCTGGTCGAGAAGTACGGGGTGCGCAACCTGTTCGCGACGCCGACGGCGTTGCGGGCGATGGCCGCGCTCGGCGACGTCGCAGCACGCTACCCCGGCATCGACCTGCGCATCGCCTGCTCGGCCGGCGAGCCGCTCAACCCCGAGGTGATCCGCTGGTTCCACGGCCAGTTCGGCATCGAGGTGTTCGACTTCTACGGGCTCTCCGAGAGCTATCCGCTGTGCGGCAACTTCCCGACGCTGCCGGTGCGGCGCGGCTCGATGGGCAAGCCGCTGCCCGGCTGGGACGTCGCCCTGCTGGACGAGGACGAGCAGCCGGTGCCGCAAGGCGAGGCCGGCGAGCTGTGCCTGCGCGCCCGCTCCAACCCGCACTACCCGCTTGGCTACTGGAACCGGCCGGCCGACACCGAGGAGGTGTTCGGCGGCGAGTGGTTCCACACGAAGGACGTCGCGCGCATCGACGAGGACGGCTACGTCTGGTACGAGGGCCGCAACGACGACGTGATCATCTCGGCCGGCTACCGCATCGGCCCGTTCGAGGTCGAGTCGGCGCTGGTCGAGCACCCAGCCGTCGTCGAGGCGGCCGCGGTGGCGTCGCCGGATGCGCTGCGCGGCCACATCGTCAAGGCGTTCGTGCGGCTCGCCGACGGCTGCGAGCCGACCGCCGAGCTCGAGCGCGAACTGAAGGCGCTGGTGCGCGGCAAGCTCTCCGCGTACGCGTACCCGCGCGAGATCGAGTTCGTCAGCGACCTGCCGAAGACGCTCACCGGCAAGATCCGGCGGATCGAGCTGCGCGAGGCCGAGGACGCCCGCAAGGCCGAAGTCGGGCCCGCCTAGGTCGCGAGCTGCCGACGGGCGCTGGTACCTTCTCGGCGTCGTCGTCGGCGTCCGCGACGGTCACCCGGCGCAACGCGCCCTTCCCGAGGAGACAACGATGAGCACCGGTTCCATGCGCGAGGACTACGTCGCGATCTACACGCCGCAGACCGAGATCGACCCGGCGCGGACATGCCTCGTGGTGGTCGACATCCAGTACGCAACCGGCACGCGCGAGACGGGCCTCGGAGCCCTGCTTGCCTCGCAGGGCCGGCTGGAGGAGGCCGAGTACCGCTACTCGCGCATCGAACAGCTGGTCGTGCCCAACAGCAAGCGACTGCTCGACGCGTTCCGCGCACGCGGCCTGCGCTGCGTCTTCCTCACCTACGGCTCCGAGGTCGCCGACTACTCCGACCTCACCCTGCAGATGCGGGAGCTCTGCCGCTCGACCAGCAACCGCGTCGGCCTGCGCGAGCACGAGATCGTCGACGAGCTGAAGCCGCTGCCGACCGAGCGCGTCTTCAACAAGCTCACGCCGAGCGCGTTCACCTCGACGCCGATCGACATCGTCCTGTCCAAGGCGTACGGCGTCGACACGCTCATCTTCACCGGCAACTCGACGAACATGTGCGTCGAGCACACGCTGCGCGATGCCGCGAGCTACGGCTACAACTGCTTCCTCGTCGAGGACGCCTGCGCCGCCGACAGCCCCGAGATGCACGAGGCCACGCTGACGGTCGTGCCGCGGCTGTACGGCACGGTGACGACGACCGACGCGGTGCTCGAGAAGATCGGCGCGGCCGTGCCGGTAGGGGTCGCCGGCTAGAGGCTGGCTGTGAATCGGCGCGCGGAGTTCGCCCGCTCCGAACCGGGCAGGCGCCCGTTTCGAACCGGGCCGGCGCCCGTTTCGAGTGAGCTATGATCGCCCCGCCCACGGGGCACGACCATTGCCGGGCGGGATACCAGCCGCCCGCGCACGAACGAGGAGACGGATTTGAGCATCGAGTTCCCCCCAGCGGTGACGCTTGTCGAGGTCGGCCCGCGTGACGGCCTGCAGAGCCTGACCGAGATCTACCCGGCCGCTGTCAAGGCGCGAATGGTCGAGATCCTGGCCGACGCGGGGCTGCGCAAGATCGAGGTCACCGGCTTCGTCAGGCCGTCGTACATTCCGCAGCTCGCCGACGGGGAAGAGGTGTTCAAGCTCATCCGCCGCAAGCCGGGCGTGGTATATCGCGCGCTCTGCCCGAACCGCAGGGGCGCCGAGCGCGCCGTGGCCTCGGGCGTGGACGAGATCCTCGGGCTGATCACGGCGAGCGAGTCGTACAACCGCAAGAACTCGAACATGACGGTCGACGAGAACCTCACCGAGGCGGCTGAGATGGCGAAGGTCGCCCAGGACGCCGGCATCCCGATGGTGATGGCCATCGGCGTCTGCATGTTCTGCCCGTACGAGGGTGAGCTGCCCGAGAGCCGCATCATCGAGATGATCGAGCAGATGCGCGCGAGCGGCATCGACGAGTTCTACCTCGCCACCAGCGTCGGCCTCGACGGCCCGCGCAAGGTGCACCGCACGTTCTCGCTCATCCGCGAGCACTGGCCCGAGCTGCCGCTGGGCATCCACCTGCACAACACCAACGGGATGGCGCTCGCCAACGCCCTGGCCGCCATGGATGCAGGCGCGACGCGCTTCGAGGGCTCGATCTGCGGCATCGGCGGCGGCATCCGCATGCCGCACGGGATGGCCCACTACGGCAACGTCTCGACCGAGGATCTCGCCCACATGTTCTTCGAGCTGGGCATCGAGACCGGGGTCGACGTCGAGCGCCTCGTCGCCGCCGGCCGGGAGATCCAGAGCATGCTCGGGCTCGAGACGACGTTCAGCTACGCGAGCGCCGGCGGCACGAAGCAGACCGTGCTCGACCAGGGCCGCACGGCGCCGCGCCACTAGCGCGTAGCCGGAGTTGCTCGCGCGGGCGCTCCCGGCGAGTCGAGAGGAGGGCGTCGTGATCGAGTCGACGATGCAGGACCGGCCGCTGAGCATCGCTGCGATCTTCGGGCACGGCCGCCGGGTGCACCCGCGCAGCGTCGTCTCGACGTACGACGGCGCTGCCACCGCCCCGCTCAGCTTCGCCGAGATCGCCGACGGCGCGGAGCGGCTGGCCGCCGCCCTGCTCCGGCTCGGCATCCGGCCGGGCGACGCGGTGGGGACGCTCTGCTGGAACCACGCCGAGCACCTCGAGGCGTACTTCGCGGTGCCGTGCCTCGGCGCCGTGCTGCACACGCTCAACCTGCGGCTCACCGCCGATCAGCTGCTCTACATCATCGGCCACGCGGGCGACCGCGCCCTCATCGTCGACGCGTCGCTGCTGCACCTGCTGGAGCCGGTGGCCGACCGCCTCACGGGCGTCGAGCACGTGATCGTCGTCGGCGGCGGGCCGACTGTCGCGTTCCCCGGTGCGCTGGGCTACGCCGAGCTCGTCGCGGCCGAGCAGCCCGGTATCGCGTGGCCCGAGCTCGACGAGCGCTCGGCCGCGGCCATGTGTTACACGACGGGCACCACCGGTACGCCGAAGGGCGTCGTCTACAGCCACCGCTCGGTGTTCATCCACTCGCTGGCGACGTGCAGCGGCAACGCGTTCGCTCTGAGCGAGCGCGACACGATCCTCCTCGTCGTGCCGATGTTCCACGCCAACGCCTGGGGCCTGCCGTACTCCGGCTGGCTCGTCGGCGCCGACTTCGTGCTGCCGCGCGAGTTCCTCCAGGGCGACCATCTGGCCGGGCTGATCGCGGGCGAGCGCGCGACCTTCACCGCCGGCGTGCCGACGATCCTCGACGACGTCTCTGCCTGCGCGGTGCGCGCCGGCCACAGCCTCGCCTCGCTGCGCGTCGCCGTGTGCGGTGGCTCGGCGGTGCCGCGGCGCCTGGTCGAGCAGTGGCGCGACCTGCACGGGGTGCCGGTGCTGCAGGGCTGGGGGATGACCGAGACGAGCCCGCTGGCGGCGCTCGCGCACCCGCCCAAGGGCGGCGACCCCGCCGACGAGGTCGAGTGGCGCGTGAAGCAGGGCCGGCCGGTGCATGGCATCGAGATCCGCATCGCCGATCCCGTCGGCAACGAGCTGCCGCGCGACGGCAGCGCGGTCGGCGAGATCCAGGTGCGTGGCCCCTGGGTGACCGCCGGCTACCACCGCGAGCCGTCGGAGGAGCGGTTTCAGGACGGCTGGCTGCGCACCGGCGATGTCGGCGTGATCGACGAGCGGGGCTACGTGCAGATCACCGACCGGCTGAAGGACATCATCAAGTCGGGCGGCGAGTGGATCTCGTCGATCGAGCTGGAGGATCATCTGCTGTCGCATCCGGACGTGGCCGAGGCTGCGGTCATCGGCGTCCACGACGACCGCTGGCAGGAGCGGCCCCTGGCCTGCATCGTGGTGCGGCCCGGCACGTCGCCCACCGCCGAGCAGCTGCGCGAGCATCTTGCCTCCCGCGTCGCCCGCTGGTGGATACCGGAGCGCTGGGCGTTCCTCGACGCCATCCCCAAGACGAGCGTCGGCAAGCTCGACAAGAAGCTGTTGCGTGCCCGGCAGGGCGAGGGCGCGCTCGTCCAGGAGGACGGACGGCCGTGAACACGCGCGATCTCTTCGACCTGACCGGGAAGGCCGCCATCGTCACGGGCGGTGGCACCGGCATCGGCCGCCAGCTCGCGCAGGGCCTCGCCGAGCTCGGCGCTGACGTCGTGCTGTGCGCGCGCAAGGCCGACCGCTGCGAGCGGGCCGCCGCCGAGCTGCGCGGCGAGCTGGGCGTGCGCGCGCTCGGGCTGGCCTGCGACGTGCGCGACCCGGTCTCGGTCGAGGCCGTGGTGGAGCGCACCGTCGCCGAGCTCGGGCGCGTCGACATCCTCGTCAACAACGCCGGCACGACCTGGGGCGCCCCGCCCGAGGATCTCCCGCTCGACGCCTGGCGCAAGGTGATCGACGTCAACCTCACCGGTGTCTTCCTGTTCGCGCAGGCGGTGGGGCGGCGGATGATCGAGCAAGGCCCGGGCGGCCGCATCGTCAACATCGCCTCGATCGCAGGCCTCGTCGGGCAGCCGGCCGAGCACGCCGACTCGGTGGTGTACCACGCGAGCAAGGGCGGGGTGATAGCACTCACCCGCGACCTTGCCGTCAAATGGGCGCGCCACGGCATCGGCGTCAACGCGATAGCACCCGGCTGGTTCCCCACCGACATGGCGACGCACTCGCTGGGCCTCCACGCCGACGGCATGAAGGCTCGCATCCCGCTCGGGCGCTTCGGTGGCCCCGACGACCTCAAGGGCGCCGTCGTCTATCTTGCCTCTGCCGCCTCCGGCTTCGTCACCGGGCACACGCTGGTGGTCGACGGCGGCCAGACGGCATGGTGACAGCGAGCGAAGGGGAGCGCAGATGATTCTCGTCACGGGGGCGACCGGCCAGATCGGCGGGGAGACGGCCAGGCTGCTGCAGGCCGAAGGGCGCGCGGTGCGCGCACTGGTGCGCGACACGGCGAGCGCCGCGGCGGCCGCGCTCGCAGCCGCCGGCAGCGAGGTGGTGCAGGGCGACCAGGCGCGGCCGGAGACGCTCGTTGCAGCGCTCGCCGGCGTCGAGGCCGTGCTCGTCGTCTCGGTGAACGACGACCGCCAGGTCGAGCGCGAGGGCAACGTGATCGCCGCCGCGGCCGCCGCGGGCGCCCGGCGCGTCGTCAAGATCTCGGCGCTCGGCACCGCCGCCGGCTCTCCGATCTCGATCCTCGGCATGCACTCGGCCATCGAGGAGCGCCTCGCCGCCAGCGGCCTCGAGTGGACGAGCCTGCGGCCGGGCTCGTTCATGCAGAACTTCCTCCGCTACGCCGACTCGGTGAAGGCCGCCGGGGTGTTCTACGGCTGTCAGGGCGACGCCCCGGTCGCGCTGATCGACACCCGCGACGTCGCCGCGGTGGCGGCCCGCTGCCTCGTTGACGGCGGCCACGCGGGCCAGGTGTACGAGCTCTCTGGTCCCGAAGCGCTCACCTACGCCGAGGCGGCGGCCACGCTCGCCACGGCCAGCGGCCGCCCGGTCGCCTACGTCGACGTGCCGCCGGCAGCAGCCCGCCAGGGCATGGTCGACGCGGGCCTCCCGCCGTGGCTCGCCGACGACCTAGTCGGGCTCGCCGCGCTGTTCGAGGGGCCGCTCGGCCGCCAGACGACGCCGGTGGTGGCCGACGTCACCGGCCGTCCCGGGCGGACGTTCGCCGCCTTCGCCCGCGAGCATGCTTCTCTCTTCCGCGCCTGAGTTGTAGGGCCGGCCGGTCACTCCAGGGGAAGGGGAGCACCCTGCCACCGACACACCCCTGCAAGCCCGTCGTCATCCGCCGCTCGGTCCGCGCGCGTGCGCTGGGTGCACGAGAACACGGTCACCGGCGGCGGCCTCGTCCTGCTCGACCTGCCGGCCGGCTGGAGCGGCAAGGGCAGCGCGGCGCGCGGCCCGCTCGAGGAGTTCGTGCTGGCGGGCGAGCTGAAGACGGGCGGCCAGCAGTACGGGAAGTGGGACTACGCCTACCGGCCGGCGGGCCGGGTGGCGGGGCGGTACGCGACGAAGGGCGGCGCCCTGCTGCTCGCCTGGTGGAACGGCGCGAACGAGCTGTAGGAGAAAGGGACGGCCGACGGCCGCTCAGTCGGCGCCGGCGGGCGGCCGCGCGAGCAGCCATAGCGCCGCCGCGATGGTCGGCACCGCCATCACCAGCGCTGCAATCCGCACGCTGGCGGAGGCGATCGCGCCGTCGGCGAGCGAGGCGAGCGGGCGGAAGCCGAGGAAGAGCGCGCTCCAGATCGCCATGAAGCGGCCATGCTGGGCGACCGGCACCGTCAGCAGCAGGCGCGTCGTGGCGGCCGTCGAGGCCGCCAGGAAGCCCGCGCCGGCAATCACCAGAGCCGGGAGCGCCAGCCACAGCCCCGGCGAGAGGGCGTACACCGCGACGGCCGCGCCGAAGCAGCCGAGCGCCGCCGCGAGCCGCCGCCACGAGCGTTGGCTGCGGCCCGTCAGCGTGAACGCGGCGAGCACCGAGCCGACG
>JANXXF010000363.1 GCA_025350775.1 Actinomycetes bacterium | reverse complement strand
TGAAGTCCGCGAGCGTGTCGCTGGCGTGGACGACGCAGAGCACGGCGGCGTGCTCCGGGCTCTCGATGCCGAGCTTGCGCGTGTCCTCGTCCGAGATCTTCACCTCGTAGTCGAGGAAGAACGTCCACGGGCTCGTCACGGGCAGTGCGAGATCGGGGTGCTCCAGCGAGTGGAGCCAGTAGAAGGGGCCGTCGTCCTGCGCGAGCAGGGCCCAGTGCCTGCCGGGCATGCCGATCAACCCGTCGGGGAAGTCGAGCGCCGCTTCTTCGCGGATCTCGATGCTCCCGAACCTTGTGCTCTCCAGTTGCATGCGGCCTCCTTCGGGCTAGCGGAGAAAGTCGAGTAGGGACGGTTGGACTACCTGCGAGCCCGCCTTCAGCGCTGCCTGATAGACGGCCTGCTGCGTCGAGAAGTCGACATAGGCCTTCGCCATGTCGGCGTCCTCGACGGTGGAGAGCAGCTCGTTCTGCGTCTGCTCGATCTGCTGCAGCCGAGCCGTTGCCGTCTCGAGCCGCATCTGCCGCGTGCCCACCTCGGCACGAAGATTGGTGACGTTGTCCGCGGCGGTCGTGATCGCCTGCAGGTCGGTCGTCTGGAGCGACGCGGTGTCGCCCGCGTTGAGGTGCGTGATCGCGTCGCGCATCGCCTTCAGCAGGCCCGACGACGCGTCGCCGATCGCCTGGGAGCCGTTCACGTTGAGGTCGATCGGCACTCCCGGCCCGATCTCGCGACGCATCACGTCGGTGTTGCCGGCGTACGTGTCGGTCGCGCCGAGCGCGTACGGCTGGGTGAGCGTCGCGGAGCCGGCGAAGACGAAGCGGCCGGCGACCTTGGTGTTGGCCTCGGTCTTCACCGAGTCGATCAGCTGCGTGAACTCGGCGACGATCGCCTGGCGGCCGGCCGGGCCGACCGTATCGCTGGCCCCCTGGACGACGAGGTCGCGGGCGCGGAGCACGAGGTCGGTGACGTGCGAGAGCGTCGTGTCGGTCACGGCGTGCCAGTCGTTCGCGTCCAGCGCGTTGCGCTGGTACTGCCGGTTCGACTCGAGGTCGCTGCGTAGCTGCAGCGCGCGGGAGACACCGTACGGATTGTCGGACGGCGCCTGCAGCTCCTTGCCGGAGGAGAGCTTCCGCTGCAGTTTCGACAGCCGCTCGGACGCGGTCTGGATGTCGCCGAGCACGATCGCGGCGGTCATCCCCTGCGTGATGCGGACGCTCACAGCCCGGCCCTGCCGGTGCGCGTGATGATCAGGTCGAGCATGTCGTCCAGCACGTTCAGTGCGCGTGACGACGCCTGGAAGCCGCGCTGGAACTTGATCAGGTTCGTCATCTCCTCGTCGAGCGAGACGCCCGACACCGACTGGCGCCGGTTCTCGAGGGCGCTCGTCAGGGTGGCGGCGTTGGCGACCTCGCGCGCCGCCTCCTGGCTGTCGGAGCCGATCGTGGTGACGAGCTGGACGTACGCGCCGTCGATCGCGGTGTCGCCGCGGAGGGCCGCGATCGCGATCGCGTTGCCGCTGTTGCCGGCCTTGCCGGAGGCGCTGCCCGGCAGCGTGTCGGAGGTAGCGATGCGGAGCGGGTCGGCGGCTATGGCACCCGAGACGGCCAGCGTCGTCGCCTCCGAGCCGCCCGTGTAGGTGAAGAACGGGCCGCCTGCCGCGCCGGTCGAGATGTCGTAGCCGAGCGCGTGCTGCGCGTTGACCTTGTCGGCCAGCTGCTTGGTGACGGCATTGAGGTTCGTCAGGTAGCCGGGCAACGTGGTGTCGCGCAGCTCGACGAGCGCGGCGAGCTTGCCCGAGGTGAGGCTCGTCAGGTCGGCCCCGACGAGGGTGGCTGCGGTCACGCCGGAGACGAGCGCGCCGCCGCCGATCGTGACGTCGACGGCGCCGCTCGGCTGTTCGGTCCACGACGTGTTGCCGAGCCGGCCCAGCTGGTCGATCAGCACGTCGCGCTGGTCGAGCAGATCGTTCGACGTGTTCCCGAGCGCCTTCTGGCTCGCGATCGTCGTGTTCAGCTTGGCGATCTTGTCGCCGATCGAGTTCACCTGGGCGAGCGTGCCGGTGACCGCGAGCCCCGTCTGCGTGGTGATGACGCCGATCTGCGTCGCGACGCTGCTGAAGCCGGCTGCGACCGAGGACGCATTCTGGATCAGCGCCTGGCGCGTCGCCATGTTCTCGGGGGCGTTGGCGACATCCTGCCACGACGACCAGTAGCGGTTGAGCAGCGTGTTGAGCCCGTTGTCGCCGGGCTCGGCGAGGGCGCCCTCCACCTGCGAGAGCGCGCCCTGACGGGCCTCCGAGTAGCCGCTGCGCATCGTCTGCGCACGCAGCTGGATGTCGAGGAACGAGTCGCGCACCCGCTGGTACGACGCCAGGTCGACGCCGGTTCCGAGCAGGCCCTTGCCGGTGTCGAACGGCGCCGTGGCGACGAGGTCGGCCTTCTGGCGCGTGTAGCCGACGGTGCCGGCGTTGCCGATGTTGTGGGCGGTGATGTCGAGCGCCTGCTGCTGGGCGAGGATGCCGCGCAGCGCCGTCTCGATGCCCATGAAGGCGGAGATGCCCATCAGACCCTCGCGTCCACGGTGGCGAACGAGGGGGCAGCGGCGGCGAAGCCGCCGCTGGCCAAGTACCCGGCCTGCGGCGTCCCCGAGAGGACGCGCAGCAGATGGTCGAGGAACGAGAGCTCCTGGCGGATGAGCAGCCGGTTCTGCTGGTGCACGGTCGAGATCTCGGCGAGCAGCCCCTTCAGCTCGGCGCTCAGGTGGCGCGCCTCGTCGGCCTGGCCAGCCGGGATGCCGCCCAGCAGGTCCTCGAGCTGGAGCGCCTCCGGGGCCACGCCGAGGCGCGTGCCGGCGCTGCGCAGCAGGTCGTCGCGCCCGCGCTCGATGCGCTGGCGCACAGCGAGCTCGGCCTGGACGTCGCCGAGGCGCGCCAGCACGCCCTCGACGTCCTGCCTGCGGATCGAGTCGCGCTGCGCCAGCAGCACGAGCAGCAGCCGCCGCGCCGACGCGACCTGCAGGCGCAGGTGATCGCTGAGCTGGCTCACCGTGCGGCCTTCCCGGACAGCGAACGGTAGAGGATCGGTGCGAGGCCAAGGCCGCCGCCCTGCTGCACGGCTGCCGCGAGCTGGTCGCCGAGCTGGCCCTTCATGGCGCTCGTCGCGGCGCTGGTGCCGCTGCTGCTGCCGGCGTCGCCGTCGGCGCTGTCGCCGGAGTCGCTGTCGTCGCCGCCACCGATCGCCGAGGCGAGGCTCTTTGTCAGCTCGTTGGTGAGCAGCCGCTCGAAGCCGACCGCCGCCTCGTAGAGCTTGCGCTCCCGGGGGCCACCGGCGCGGACGTCGGCGGGCAGCAATGCGCTGTCGATCGGCAGCGTCATCAGCGGCGAATCCCGTTGGCGATCTCGGCGAGCTGATCCTGGGTCTTGATAACGCGGCTCTGCAGCGCGTAGGCGCGCTGCGCCTGGACGAGGTCGACCATGACGGTCGCCACGTCGACGCCGGAGCCCTCGATCATCTTCTGGTCGACAAGCGCACCGACCGCCGGCCCCGCCGCACCGCTCTCGGGCGTCGTTGCCAGCAGGCCGCCGCCGACCGGCCGCAGCCCGGTGGGCGCGGGGACGTCGACGAGCTCGATCTTGCCGAGCTTCGTGGTGCCCGCGGTGACGGTGCCGTCGGTGGCGATGGTCAGCTGCTCGAGGTTGGTGCCGGCGGGGAGCTGGAGCTTCGGCTCGAGCCGGTCGCCGTCGGCGGTCACGAGGAGGCCCTCGCTGTCGGTCTGGAAGTTGCCGGAGCGGGTGAGCGCGACGCTGCCGTCGCCGCGGCGCACCTGAAAGAAGCCGGGGCCGTCGATCGCGACGGCCAGCGGGTTCTCGGACGGCGTCATCGGCCCGGCCTTGCCCGAGCGCCCGACGTCGCCGACGGCGACCCCGGAGCCGACGGCCAGGCCACCCTCCTGCTGGTAGAGCAGGTCGCGGAACGCGACGCGGCCGGCGCGGTAGCCGGGCGTGTTGACGTTGGCGACGTCGTTCGAGAGCGAGTCGATCCACGCCTGCTGGGCGGCGAGGCCGGCTGCTGCGGTGTAGAGGCCGTTGCCCATCGCTACGAGCCTGTCGAGGCGGCCTGGATGCCGCGGCCGAGGGTGTCGTCGATCGTGTGGATGACCCGCTGCGCCGACTCGAAGGCGCGCAGTGAGGTCACCATCTCGATCATCGTGCGGGCGGCGTTGACGCCAGACGTCTCGAGGAAGCCCTGGCGGATGGCTGCGTCGGCCGGGGCGGCGCCGGGCTTGCCGGTGAAGAGCGTGTCGCCCTGCTTGGCGGCGTCGGTGAGCGAGACGATGCCGAGGCGGCCGAGCGTCTGGCCGCCGGCGCTGATCGTGCCGTCGGCGCCGATCTCGAGCGTGCCCTTGCCGCCGACCACGAGGTGCTTGCCGTCGGCGCCGAGCACCGGGTAGCCGTTCGCGCTGACGAGGCTGCCGTCGGCGGCGAGGGCGAGCTGCCCGTTGCGGGTGAAGCGGATGCCCTGCTGCGTCTCGACGGCGAGGAAGCCGGTGCCGTCGATGGCGACGTCGAGGTTCTCGTCTGTCTGCTTGAGCGGCGAGGGCGTAAAGTCGGTGCGGATCTCGCTGATCTGGGCGCCGAGGCCGACGCGGCCGATCGGCGCGCCCGTGCCGCGCTCCGCGAGCAGGAGGTCGCCAAAGCTCCGCTGTGCTGAGCGGTCAGCCTTGTACCCCGTCGTCGAGACGTTGGCAAGATCGTTGGCAATCTGATCCTGACGGACCTGATTGGCGATCATGCCGCTGGCGGCTATGTAGAGACCTCTGTCCATTTGGCGGGGACGACGTGGGGACGACGTCACGCGGTGTAGTCGGCGGGCAGAGCAGCGACTTGAGAGGGGCGCCGGTCGCGCAACATCGGGGATGCCGCGGCTCGCCGGCTTGACGGATACTTGACCTGTGACGCTCCCTCCCGATCCCGTCCAGGTCGACGCTGCGCTCGTCGAGGTCGGCCGGCTGGCGGTGCTCGGGCGCCTGACGCGCGGCGTCGCGCACGAGATCAACAACCCGCTGTTCGTCGTGCTGGCGCTGGCGGAGCTGATGGCGCGCACGGCCGAGCCCGGCTCGCAGACGGCCGACCGGCTGGCGCAGGTGCACGAGAGCGGGCTCGAGATCCGCGGTCTGCTGTCGGCCGTGCAGGAGGTGGCCCGGGCCGAGGTCAGCCCGGAGCCCGTGACGGTCACGGTGGCGCCGGTGCTGCTGGAGGCCGTCGATCTGGTGCGGCGCATCAGCCTGCGCAAGGATCTCGACGTCGTCGAGCGCTACGAGGACGACGGCGCCGCCGTGCTGGCCAGCCGCGGCCAGTTGCGGCTCGCGCTGCTGCTCATCCTCGTCGATGCGCAGGAGGCGACGGTCGAGGGTGGGCGCATCGAGGTGTCGTCAGCGCGGCGCGGCGACCGGGTGAGCGTCGTCACACGCTGGTCGGGGGGCGTTCTGCCGCCCGTCCCGCTGGCGCAACTCGACAGCCTGGCCGGCGCGATCGTCGCCTCGTGGGGCGGTACGTTACGCCGGAGCGCTCGCGCCGGCCGCGTCGGCGAGGCAGTGATCTCGCTGCCGCTGCTCGAGAGCGCCTAGCCGGGCGCCCGCTCGCCGCCGGTCGCGCTGCCACCGGGCACGAACTGCGCTCCCGTCAGCCAGAGGCCGAACACGGCGAGCGACGCGCCGCCGAGGGCTGTCAGCACGATGGCGACGGAGGGCTGCGCGAGCGCGAAGAACGAGCGCGTCGAAGGCACCGAGATGGTTGCGAGGAACGCCGCCAGCATGGCCGCGCAGAGCGTGCCCACCCACGCGCTGCGTCTCAGGCCGCTCGCTTCCAGCGCGACGATCAGGTAGAGGCCGACGAGCACCAGCGCTGTCGTCGCGACCGTCCGGGCTTCGACGAGCGGCAGGTCGAGCACCTGGAGGGCGAAGCTGTAGCTGGAGAGGACGCCCAGGCCGGCCGCCGTGCCTGCGGGCACTGCGAAGCGGCCGACGTCGCGCAGGAAGCCGGAGCTGCGGAACGCGCCGCCGCTCGGCGCTAGTGCCAGGAAGAAGCTGGGGATGCCGATGGTCAGGGACGCCGCCAGCGTGAGGTGTCGTGGCAGCAGCGGGTAGGCGGTCGGCGTCAGCCCGATCGAGACGACCAGGAACGCCGCGAACGCCGACTTCGACACGAACAGCTTGGCCACCCGCTGGAGGTTGCGCAGGATCTTGCGGCCCTCCTCGACGAGGTACGGGACAGCTGCGAAGTCGCCGGAGACGAGGACGATGTCGGCGACGCTGCGCGCCATCTGCGCCCCGGAGCCCTGGGCAATCGCCAGCCGCGCCTCCTTCAGCGCAGGCACGTCGTTGACGCCGTCGCCGACCATCGCGACGTAGCGTCCCTGAGCGGCGAGCGACTCGACGATGCGCCGCTTGCCGTCGGGCGAGATCCGTCCGATCACGGTGGCCCGCAGGGCGAGCGCGGCGAGCGCGGCCGGGTCGTCGGGCAGGGTGGAGCCGTCGATCGCCTCCGTGACGTGGATGCCGACGTCGCGGGCGATCGACGCCACGGTCTCGGGCCGGTCTCCGGACAGCACCTTCAGCTCGACACCTTGGTCGTGGAAGAACGCGACGGTCTCGCGGGCCTCGGCGCGCAGCCGCTCCGCCAGCACGACGAGCCCGACAACGGTGTGGGCAGGCGGCCCGCTCGCCAGGCGCGGGTCGATCCCGCCCACCGGCGCGTCCGCGCGAGCGAACCCGAGGACACGGCGGCCCTCGCTCGCCTGGCGCTCGGCCTCGGCGGCGAGCGACCCCAGGGCGAGGGTCTCCGGCGCGCCCAGCAGCCAGCTCCCGCCGGCGAGGTCGACGCCGCTCCAGCGCCAGGCCGAGCCGAAGGGCACCTCGCCGGCGGCTCGTTCCGCCGTGGGCGCCGGGTATGCCTCGCCGATCGCGGCGAGCGTTGCGTTGCGCGAGGACGCGCCCGCGGCGACGAGGCCGAGCTGCGCTGCCAGCGTCTCCGCCGGCACCCCGGGCGCGGGCACGAGCCCGACCACGCGCGGCCGTCCGTCGGTGAGCGTGCCGGTCTTGTCGATGCACACGACGTCCACCGACGCGAGCGACTCGATCGCGTTGAGCTGCTGGGCGAGCGCGCCACGGCGGGCCATGCGCAGCGCCGCCACCGCGTAGGTGAGGCTCGTGAGCAGGATCAGACCCTCGGGCACCAGCGTCACGACCGCCGCCACGGTCGTCGGCACGGCGCTGTGCAGCGGCTCCTTGCGCTCCCACAGCGCATAGCCCAGCACGAGGCCGAGCGGCACGATCGATGCGCAGAGGAACAGCAGCAGCCGGTTCAGCGCCCGCTCGAGCGGCGAGCGTGAATGCCGGAACGTGCGGGCGATCCCGGCGATGCGCTCGGCGTAGCTGTCGGCGCCGACCGCGGTGACGAGGTAGGCGCCGGTGCCCTCGACGGCGAACGAGCCGGAGCGTACCTCCTCGCCGACCGCACGGACGACGGCGCGCGACTCGCCGGTCAGCACCGACTCGTCCAGCCGGAGCTGCGCTGCCTCGACGAGCGTGCCGTCAGCGACGAACTGGTCGCCGGCCTGCACGCGCAGGAGGTCGCCAGGCACCACCTCGGCGACAGACGCCTGGCGCTGCACGCCGTCGCGCACCACCGTCGCATGCGGCGCGACGAGCGCGGCCAGCCGGTCGAGCGCCCGCTTGGCACGCACCTCCTGCGTGATGCCGATCGTCGAGTTGGCGAGCAGCACACCGAGGAACAGCGCGTCGCGCCACTCGCCGAACGCCAGCGTCAGCCCGCCGAAGACGGCGAGGACGAGGTTGAACACCGTCAGCACGTTGGCGCGGACGATGCTGCTGATGCTGCGGCTCGTCGGCGGCCGGTGCGGGGCGCCGCGCTCGGCCAGGATGCGCGCCGCCTCGGCCTCGCCGAGGCCGACCGGAGGCGCGACGCCTGCCGCGGGTGCTGCGCTGGCCTCGCTCACAGGCGCATGCTCGCACGGAGCGGGTGGGTGCGCGTGGCCGCAACCAGCGCGCTACGACTTCGTTGAAACGTGGCCCGGGCCCACGCTGGCGTCCTCCGCCGGGTAGACGATCGCCTCGCGCTCGTCGTCCCAGCGCACGCGGTAGTGCTCGCGGGTGAGATCGCCGCGGGCAGCGAGGATGCCGGAGATGTCGCCGGGCACCGCTCGATCGAGTGGTGGCGCCGTCCCCCGACCCGGAAGGTGAGCTCGAGGGCAGTCGAGCGAACACCGCTGTGATATCTTCACGTCTGTGAAGGTATCAACAGTGTCGGAGCAGTCGCAATCGCCCTCGCAGTCGCAGCCGGAGGCCTGCGAGGCGGATCGGGTCGCAGCGGACCGGCTCGAGCAGGTGCGCAATGCGCTTCCCGAGGCCGTGGCGCTCGAGCTGGCGGAGACGTTCCGGCTGCTCACCGACCCTGGCCGGCTACGGCTGATCGCCGCCCTGCTCGAGGCGGACGAGCTCTGCGTGTGCGACCTGGCGGAGGTGACCGGGCTGTCGCAGACGGCGTGCTCCCACAACCTGCGCTTGCTGCGCGCTCAACGGCTGGTGCGCTACCGCAAGCAGGGCCGCAAGGTCTACTACACGCTCGACGACAACCACATTCGCGTCCTGCTCGCTGTGGCGTTGCAGCACGTGACGCACGGATGAGCGGCGGGCACGAGCACGCGAGCGCGATCAGCGCGGCGGGACGACACAGGCGTCCACTTTTCATCGCGCTCTCGCTGACCGCCACGTACATGGTCGTGGCGGTGGCGGTCGGGCTGGCCGTCGGGTCGCTCGCGCTCCTCTCGGACGCGGTGGTCGTGTAGATGGCACTGACCGCGGTCGTCGAGCTACCCCTTCTCGAGCCGGGCGACTGCTCGGCCTGCGCCGACCGGCTCCGGCTCGGCCTAGCGAACCACCGCGGGGTCGTCGAGGTCGAGCCGGTATCCGGCCGCGCGGCGGTGCGGGTCAGCTACGACCCGGATCTCTGCTCGCTCGACTGCCTGGACGACGCGGCGCGCGACCTCCGGCTCGATCTCGAGGGCGCGTTCGCGCATCGCATCTGCCGTGTAGAGGGGATGGACTGCGCCGATTGCGCGCAGACGATCGAGCGGGCGGTCTCGCGGCTCGGCGGTGTCACGCACGTCGCCGTCAGCTTCCCGGCGGCGACGATGCGGGTCGAGTACCAGCCGGGCGTCGTCGGCCTCGACCGGATTGCCGGCCTGGTTGGTCGGCTCGGCTACCGGATCGACGGCAGCGGCGAGGAGCGCACGGGGCTCCGCGCCTGGCCGACGCGGGAGCGCAGCACGCTCTTCGCGGCGGCGCTGCTCGGCGCCGCTCTCATCGTCGACTTCGCTTCGAGCATCACTACGGTGCCGCTCTACACCGCCGCGATCCTCGTTGGCGGCTTGCCGCTCGCCCGCTCCGGAGTGACGGCGCTCGTCGCTACCCGCCGGCCCGGCATCAATCTCCTGATGGTGATCGCCGCCGTCGGCGCTACCGCCATCGGCGCCTGGCTGGAGGCTGCGCTCGTCGTCGTTCTCTTCTCGATCGGGGAGCTGCTCGAGGGACGGGCGGTCGACCGAGCTCGCCGCGAGCTGGCCGGGCTCATCTCGCTCACGCCGGAGACAGCGCGCGTGCGGCGGAGACAGGGAGACGGCGCGTTTGCGCTCATCGAGGAGGTCGTCGTGCCGGTGGCGGAGGTCGTCGTCGGCGATCTCGTCGTGGTGCGACCGGGCGAGCGGGTGCCGGTCGACGGTGTCCTGCGCGAGGGAATGTCGGCCATCGATCAGGCGCCGATCACCGGCGAGTCGACCCCGGTCGACAAGGCACCCGGCGACGACGTGTTCGCCGGCACCCTCAACGGCCAGGGGCTGCTGCTGGTGGAGGCCACGACGGCCCCGGGCGACACGACGCTCGACCGCATCGGCAAGCTCCTCACGGAAGCGCAGGCCCGCAAGTCCCCGTCCGAGCGCTGGGTCGACTCGTTCGCCCGCTGGTACACGCCCACGGTCGTCGGGGCAGCCGTACTCGTCGCCGTGGTGCCGCCCCTGTTCGGCGTCTCGTTCTCGACGTCGTTCTACAGCGCGCTCGCGCTGCTGATCCTCGCCTGCCCGTGCGCGCTCGTGATCTCGACGCCCGTGGCGATCGTCTCCGCCCTCGGTCGCGCCTCGGCGGCGGGCGTCCTCGTCAAGGGAGGCGCCCACCTCGAGCAGGCGGCGACGATCCGGGCGGTCGCCTTCGACAAGACCGGCACGTTGACCGAGGGACGGCCGAAGGTGACGGCGGTCGAGCCGCTCGACGGGGATGCAGGCGGCCTGCTGACGCTTGCCGCCTCGCTCGAGCAGGGCTCCGAGCACCCCCTTGCCCGAGCGATCGTGCGCGCCGCCGCGGAGCGCGACCTCGCGATCCGCCCGGTCGCGGGCTTCGAGGCGCTCACCGGCCTCGGAGCGCGCGGGAGCGTCGACGGAACGACCGTGACGATCGGGGACCCGCGTCTGGTCGACGGCGCCCTGCCCGCCGTCGTGGTCGACGGGCTGGCGCGTTTGCGGGCCCTCGGGCAGACCGCGGTCGTCGTCTTCCGCGACGGCGCGCCCGTCGGGCTGATTGGCATCGCCGACACCCTGCGCGAGGAGGCGGTCGAGGCGGTCGCCGAGCTCCGCCGTCTGGGCATCGCTCCGATCCTGCTCCTGACCGGCGACAACGCTACGACCGCCGCCGCGGTCGCGGCGCGCGTCGGGATCGACGAGGTCAGAGCAAGCCTGCTGCCGCAGGACAAGTCCGCCGCGATCACCGCCGCGGGGCCGGATATCGCGATGGTCGGCGACGGCGTCAACGACGCTCCTGCCCTTGCTGCCGCCAGCCTCGGCATAGCGATGGGCACCGCCGGGAGCGACACCGCGATCGAGGCGGCCGATGTCGCGATCATGGGCGATGACCCCCGCAAGGTCGCCGGCCTGATCGGTCTGGCGCGCTGGACGAAGGGGATCGTGCGCCAGAACATCGCCTTTTCGCTGGGTACGAAGCTCGCGGCCGCAGCGGTGCTTGCCGCCGGTGCGCTGCCGCTGTGGGGCGCTGTCGTCGCTGACGTCGGTGCGAGCCTGATCGTCGTCGCCAACGGGCTTCGCCTCGTGCGCGGCCGTCCCGTCGTCGGTTCGCTGCGTGCTGCACCTCTGCTGCTGCCGGCGCCGCGCCGCTCGGAGCCAGCGGGAGCGCCCCACGCCGACCGCCGCTGCGACCCCACAGACCAGCCCCCTGCCTGACGAAACCGTCACCACGCTCACCGCACGGCTGCCGCCAGCACCGCTGGACGAACCCGCGGATGCTCTCTTCGCACGGCGCGGACGTGCAGGCCCGGCCACAACCAGTGGCGCTACTTCTTCCGGGAGGTGTGACCCGGGCGCACGATCGCGTCCTCCGCGGGGTAGACGATCGCCTCGTGCTCGTCCTCCCAGCGCACGCGATAGTGCTCGCGGCCGGGATCGCCGAGGACCTCGAGGATCTCGCCCAGGCGTGGATGCTCGCCGACCCGGTGCCCGTGGATCTCGATGATGTCGCCGGGCTTCGCGCGATAGAGCGTCTGCGTAGTCATCATGGCTCCATTGTGCGCGCTCCCGGCCCGCGCGCACATCAGCGGACTCGCTGATTCGCGCCGGCGGGCGGCCCGCACCCGGGTCCCTGCCGCGCCACCGGCCTCGCGTGCGCGAAGATCGCGGGCGTGCAGGGGGTTCTCGCCACGTTTCACCGGTCACGCAAGGGCCGGCCGACCACCGAGTTTCTCTGCGAGTGGCTGTTCAGGCCGGTCGCGCACCTTGTGGTGCTCGTCCTGCTGCCGCTGCGCGTGGCGCCGACCACGGTGGTGCTGTCGCACTTCGGCGTGGGCGTCGGCGGGGCCGTGCTGCTCGCCGAGGGGCGGTACTGGGAGGCTGCGGTCGCACTGCAGGTGAAGACCGTGCTCGACAACGCGGACGGTCAGCTGGCGCGGGCGGCGGGGCGGATCTCCGAGCTGGGCCGCTACCTCGACACCGAGTGCGACCTGCTCGTCAACGCGGCGCTGTTCGCTGCGATCGCGCTGCGCGTCGACACGACGTGGGAGGCCGCATTGGCCGCGGCGTGCTTCCCGCTGCTGATGGCGGTGCTCAGCGTGGACTTCGGCCTGGAGGGGCTGTACCGGCGCGAGCGCGGCGAGACGCCGCCGACACCGGCCGAGGAGGGCGCGCTCACCCGGGCGCTCGCGCGCGCCTACGACCGCGTGCTCGGCCCGCAGGACCGACTCGTTGCGCGTATCGCGGAGGCCCGCCTGGCGCGGCTGCTGCAGGAGGTCGAGGAGCCGGGGCGGCGGGCGGCGGCCAGCGCGGCCTACCACGACGCCGGTACCCTCGCGGTTCTCGTGAACTTCGGCCTCTCCACCCAGCTTGTGGTGCTCGGTCTGTGTCTCGCGCTCGGCTCGCCCGCCGCGTGGCTGTGGTGCGTCGTCGGCTGCGCGGCGACGGTGCCGCTGCTGTACGCGCGCCGCGAGCTGCGGGTGCGCCGGGCGCTGCGGGTGCGCCGGGCGCTGCGGGTGCGCGAGGTGGAGCGGTGAGGCGGGCGGCACTCGTCACTGGCGCGGCGCGCGGCATCGGCCGCGGCATCGCGCTGGCACTGGCGGCGGCCGGCCACGACGTCGCCGTCCACTACCGCAGCTCGCGCGCGGAAGCCGAGGCCGTCTGCGTCGAGGCCGCCGCGTTGGGTGTCGAGGCTGTCGCGCTGCAGGCCGATCTCTCCGACCGCTCCGCCGCCCGCCGGCTCGTGACGGACGCGCAGGCCCGGCTCGGCCGCCTCGACGTTCTCGTCAATAACGTCGGCAACTACGTCTTCACGCCCTTCGACGAGCTCACCGACGCGCAGTGGGACGACATGCTGGAGTCGAACCTGTCGGCGACCTTCGCCACCTGCCAGGCGGCGCTGCCGCTGATGCGGGCGCAGGGCTACGGGCGGATCGTCAACCTCGGCTACGCCGGAGCGCAGCAGCTCGTGGCCCGCCCGAACCTCGTGGCCTACGCGATCGCGAAGACCGGTGTGATCATCTTGACCCGGTCGATCGCCCGCGCCGAGGCGGCCCACGGCATCACGGCAAACGTCGTCGCGCCCGGTGTGATCGAGAACTCGCTGACGCAGCCGACCCGTGAGGTTCCGGCCGGGCGGGTAGGACTTGTCGAGGAAGTGTCCAGATCTGTAGTCTTCCTGGCAGCGGAGCAGTCCGCGTACGTGACCGGGCAGGTCGTCGAGGTTGCAGGCGGCTGGAACCTGTAGCGGAAGCACCCAAACGAACGAAGAGGGTCGTGAGCGACGTGGAGATCGACGAGACAGTGCAGAACGAGGACGAGGTAGCCGTCGGCGGCGCCGTCGCGTTGCAGCGGCAGGCCCGCATCGCCGAGCTGACGCGCGAGCTGCTCGAGGCGCTCGGCGAGGACGCCCAGCGCGAGGGGCTGCTAAAGACCCCGCTGCGCTCCGCCAAGGCCTGGGAGAAACTGACCGAGGGCTACCGCCTCGACCTGACCCAGGTCACCAACGGCGCGCTGTTCGAGTCCGAAAGCTCGCAGATGGTGATCGTGCGCGACATCGAGTTCTCCTCGCTCTGCGAGCACCATCTCCTGCCGTTCTTCGGCCGCGCCCACATCGGCTACATCCCCGACCGCAAGATCATCGGCATCTCGAAGTTCGCGCGCATCACCGACATGTTCGCGCGGCGGCTGCAGGTGCAGGAGCGGCTGACCGGCCAGATCGCCACCGCCGTGATGGGCCTGCTCGCGCCGAAGGGCGTCGGCGTTGTGATCGAGGCTCAGCACATGTGCATGGTCATGCGTGGGGTCGAGAAGCAGGGCGCGATGACGACGACGATGTCGATGCTCGGCGACTTCCGTGATGACCAGCGCACGCGCCAGGAGTTCATGGACGCGCTGACGATGCGCTCGCTCGGCCGCTAGCCGCCCCGGCGCTACTGGCGGCGCGCGCCCCGGTCGGCGACAATCGCGGCATGAAGGCGATCGTCGTTCCCCGCCACGGCGGCCCGGAGGTGCTCTCGTACGAGGATGCGGCCGACCCCGCACCCGGCGACGGTGAGGTGCTCGTCCGCGTCGAGGCGGCGTCGCTGAACTTCGCCGACGTGCTGCTGCGGGTCGGGCGCTACCACCAGGGCGCGGCGCCGCCGACGATCCCTGGCCTCGACGTCGGTGGCACGATCGCCGCGCTCGGGCCCGGCGTCAGCGGGTTGCGCGTGGGGCAGCGGGTCGCGGCCGGCCTGGGTGGTGGCGGCTATGCTGAGCTCGCCGTCGCCAGGGCGAGCCTCGTCTGGCCGCTGCCGGACACGGTGAGCACCGAGGCGGGCGCCGCGTTCCCGATCGCCGGTATCACCGCGTACAACGTTCTTGCCCTGGCCGGCCGCCTCGTGCCCGGCGAGACGGTGGTCGTGCACAGCGCCGCCGGCGGTGTCGGCACCACGGCCTCCCAGCTCGCGCGGCTGCTCGGCGCCGGCCTCGTGATCGGCACCGTCGGCGCTGCGGCCAAGGCACAGGCCGCGCGTGACGCTGGCTGCCACGAGGTGATCGTCCGCGGCGAGCAGGATGTCGCCGCCCGCGTCAACGAGCTGACGGCCGGTGCGGGCGCCGATGTCATCCTCGACTCGATCGCCGGCCCGACGCTCACCGGGGGCTTCGACTACCTGGCGCCGTTCGGCCGCCTCGTCGCCTTTGGCATCTCCTCGGGCGAGCCCGGCCAGGCGCTCTCCAACCAGCTGCACCCGCTCAACCGCGCCGTGGTCGGCTACTCCAGTGGCCACTACCGGCGCCACCGCCCCGACGCGCTACGCCCCGCCGCGGAGGCGGTGCTGGGACTGCTCGCCGACGGGCGGCTGCGGCTCGTCGTCGGCGCCCGCTTCCCGCTCGCCGAGGCCGCCCAGGCCCACGCGCTGCTGGAGAGCCGCGCCTCGATCGGCAAGATCCTGCTCCTCGCCGAGCCGCCGCCCGGCTGCATCGCGGGAGCGGCCCCGCGCGTGTAGCGTCCCGGCACCATGCCGAGCACTCACGTCATCGCGTCCGACCTCGTCCACTACCTCTGGGATGCCGGCACCGCGCCGGCTGTCCACATCCAGAGCGGCGATACCGTCGGCGTCGAGACGCGCGACGTCGCCGACAACCAGATTTTCCCCGGCTCCACCACGGCCGACCTCGCCAACGTCGACTTCGCCCGGCTCTACCCGCTCGCCGGGCCGGTGCACGTCGCCGGCGCCGAGCCGGGCGACACGCTCGCCGTCGAGATCCTCTCGCTCGAGACACGCGGCTGGGGCTGGACCGCGCTGCTGCCAGGGCTCGGCCTGCTCAGCGACGACTTCCCCGACCCGTACCTGCGACTGTTCGACCTCGACCCGGCGCAGCGTGACGCGCACGGCGGCCAGGTCACGTACCTGCGCGACGACATCGCGATCCCCGTCGAGCCGTTTCTCGGCACGATGGGCGTCTGCCCGGCGGGCGCCGCAGGGCAGGGCGTGATGCCGCCCGGCAGCTTCGGCGGCAACATCGACATCCGCCAACTCGTCGCCGGCGTGACGCTGTACCTGCCGGTGCAGGAGCCGGGCGCGCTCTTCTCCTGCGGCGACGCCCACGCGGCCCAGGGCGACGGCGAGGTGTGCGTGACCGGCATCGAGTCGCCGATGGGCGGCGAGCTGCGCTTCACGCTGCACAAGGGCAAGCGCATCGCGGCGCCGCAGTACTCGATCCCGGCGGGGTCGCTGACGCGGCGCGTCGATCGCGGTGGCTGGTACGGCACGACCGGCGTCGGCGGCGACCTCTACCGCGCCGCCCAGGACGCGGTGCGCGCGATGATCGACCACCTGGGCGCTGCGCGCGGACTCTCCCGTGAGGAGGCGTACCTGCTGTGCAGCCTCGTCGTCGACCTGAAGATCTCCGAAGTCGTCGACGCCGGCGAGTACATCGTCAGCGCGCTGCTGCCGGACGCTGTGTTCGTCGGCTGAGCCTGAATCCGTTGTTCGGCGCGGGCGGTGCATCCCGTCCGGACTCGCCAGGCCGCTTCCCGACCGGATTCCGGCCTGTCCGCTGCTGCGGACCGGCCTTCACCAGGGCACGTCCTGACGGCCCGGAAGGGCGCCCCGCGATCGCGCCGAACCACGGCTTCAGACTGAGAGTCGGGCGGCAACGCGGGCGGGGCCGCCACCCGGCGGTCCCGCGATCACGAACAACGGTGGATCCAGGCTCAGTACGCCGCGACGATCTCGCCGGCGGCGCGCTGGCCCTGCTCGGCGCCACCCTGGATGTAGCCCTGGAACGACGACGAGGTGTGCTCGCCGGCGAAGTGGATCGCGCCGACGGGCGGCGCCTCCGCGGTCGAGTAGCGCTGCATGTAACCGGGTGTCCAGTAGGAGTACGCGCCGTAGTGGTCGGGGCTCTTGTGCCACGCCGAGAGCGTGGCCTTGCCCGTCCACTTCGCCGTCATCCCGGGGAACACCGGCTCGATCTGGGCGAGGAACGTCTGTGCCGCCTGGCGCACGTACGCGCGTACTGTCGAGCTGGCGTCGCCCGTGTCGCTGAACGCCTTGGCCGGGTTGAGCAGGCGGGACACGTCGCCGCCGGTGTAGTTGTTGAGAATGCCGCGGGTGCCGGGCTGGCCGGCAGTGACGTCCCAGGCGAGCTGGAAGCCCCGGTCGCCGAACGCCTCGCCGTTGGAGTTGCCCCACGGGCCGGGCTGCGCCCAGAAGCGATCGGCGATCTGGAGCTGCAGCTTGTTGTTGGCGCCGAAGCCGAGCGCGTCGATGAAGCCCATCTTCAGCGCGTTGTTGCCGAAGGCCTGGTCGAAGCCGCCGGCCGCCTTGATGCGCTTCAGCACGCCGAGCGGCACGGCCAGCACGATCTGGTCAGCCGTGACCGAGCGGCTTGCGCCACCGACGTCGAAGGTGGCGGTGACGGTGCCATTCGTGTTCGTGCGCACCGCGGTCAGCCGCCAGCCGAGCTGGACGTTCTGCCAGCCGAGGTAGTCGGCCTGGGCGAGGGCGAGCTGCTGGTTGCCGCCGTTGATCTTCCAACGCTCGTCCGACTTGCCGTACACCCAGAAGGCACCGGGGCCGTTGCCGACGGAGTAGCCGAGCAGGCTGAGCAGGCCGGTCGCGCCCTGGCGGCTGGTCTCCTCGCCGTACTCGATGTTGTAGGCGACGTCGATGAACCGGCCGAGCCGTGAGGAGTGGCCGCCCGGGATGCGCGTCTCGATCCAGTCGTGCACCGACATGTTGTCGATCGCCCGAGCGGCGGGCGTCCAGGTCGGGTCGTTGTACGCCCACGGGAATGCGGGCAGCGTCTGGATGTCGCGCGCGACGGCCTTGTCAACGCCGCCGGCCTTCCAGTCGGCGACCATGTCGGCCCAGGGGTAGTAGCCGTTGTCGAACCAGAGGATGTCCTCGGCACCGTTTGTGCTTACCGAGTGCCACTGCAGGTCGGTGACGCCGAAGCCGAAGCGCTGGCAGAGGCTGAAGATCAGCTTGTGGTTCGAGTCGATCAGCTCGCCGCCCCACTCGCTCCACTGGCCGGCGTCCCAGAAGCCGTCGTTCTTGCGGGTGTAGGTGCGCCCGCCGACGCGGTCGCTCGACTCGTAGACGGTGACCTTGCTGAAGCCGGCGTCCTTCAGCGTCATCGCGGCGGTCATGCCCGAGATGCCGGCGCCGATGATCGCGATGGTGGGCTGCGAGGCCGGCCCGGTGGCGCCGAACGCCTGCTTCGGGTTGAGCACGAGTTGTCCGGCGACGGTGGCACCGGCGCCGACGACAGCCGCACGCTTCATCAGCTCGCGACGCGTGAGGCCGCGATCGCTCGCAGCGTGCGCGGCGTGGCGGCCGGCGACCTCCGCGACATCGAGGCCGAGGTGGTCGGCCGTGCGTTGCGTCTGCGCGAGCGCGGCGAGCCGCGCGAGGATCGGGCTACGGGACATCAGGATTGTTTCCTCTCTCCAGGGTTCCCCTTCATCTTGCTACCGGAAGGCGTCGGTGGCAACCCCTGAATTCGCTGAAAACGGTAGGAATCCGACCGCTAGACGCTTGACCCGAACGGCTCGATGCCGTTGAGGTACTCGACGACGCGGTCGACCGGCTCGACGTCGCCGAACTTGGCGTCGATGTCGAATAGGTTCCACTCGACGACGCCGGGCACGCGGTCGCCCACGCCTTCGCGCACGACGATCGGGCGGAAGCCTTCGGCGATCGCGTCCTCGCAGGTGTGGCGGACGCAGCCGGCCATCGTGACGCCGGTAAGGATCACCGTGTCGACGCCGTGCGCGTTGAGCCAGCTCGAGAGGTGCGTGCCATGGAAGGCGCTCGCGCGCTTCTTCACGATCACCTGCTCGTCGGGGCGCGGCGCGATGCGGTCGTCGATCTTCGCGGCGGCGTCGTCGACGTGGAGCAGCTCGACCGGGATCTTCAGATGCCAGAGGCCCGTGTCGGAGTTCGGCCCGGTCGGGTTCGTGTACGCCGTCGTCGTGTAGGCGATCGGGATGCCCTTGGCGCGGCCCGCGTCGTTGAGCCGCTGCACGGCGGGGATGATCACGTCCATTCCGTCGCAGGAGAAGGCATGGCCCGGGCGCGTCCACGCGTTGGCGAGGTCGATGTGGATCAGGGCGGGCCGTTTGCCGAAGCCGATGCGGCGTTGGAAGCCGCGCTCCTGGTAGATGCCGGTGTCGGCGGCGAAGATCGTCTGGAGGGCTTTGAGCACCTCGTCCTGGGTCGGCATTGCGGCACTCTCCCTTTTTCTAGAAACCGAAGCGGATATTTGTGAAGTACCAGAGGCTCGAGCTCGACCAGAGGCCCACGAGCACCGCGAACATCATGCCGCCGGCGACGGGTAGCAGCCAGCCGGGATAGGAGCGGCTGCGCACGAACAGCATCTTCACGGCGAACACGCCGTAGACGAACGAGCCCAGGATCGAGTGCAAGAGGACGCGCGTGTCGGTCGTCTGGAAGCCGAGGATGAAGATGCAGTGGAAGGCCACGGGCAGCGTGCAGAGGAACGCGAGCCGGCCCGTCCAGCGATGGATCCGGCCGACGATCTTGCCGGGGAGCCGGATGACGCGCGGGAGGCGGCCGTAGATCCGCGCCGCCGTCGTCACCTGGACGACCGCCAGGACGACCGCGGCCGTCGCGAACCACGCCTTCGCGGCGATCGTCGCCGAGAACACGCTCGTGACGATGTCCGTGTAGGTGCCGCTGACGCTGAGGAGCAGTCCGGTCACTTGCGCTTGGCAGGCTACTCGTTACGATCCTCGCATGTCGAGTCCCGCAGGTCCTCGTTCACGTCGAGCCCTGGTGGCGGTGCCGCTGCTGCTCTTCGCCGGGGTGGTGGGGGCGACGGTGCTGCTCGCCGTCCTCCATCTGGCGCAGCCGGGCGTGCCGAAGGCCGTGGCCGGGTCGGCGATCGCGCTCGGTGACGCCTACCGCGGCGAGACCGTGTTCTGGCAGACCTGCGCCGGCTGCCACGGCGAGCTGGGCAAGGGCGGAGGCATCGGCCCGCGACTGAACGGGTCGCCGATCACGCTGGCGCTCGTCAAGGCGCGGATCGACGGCGGCAAGGGCGTGATGCCGGCGGGGCTGCTGAGCGGCGGGGCCGAGAAGGATGTGCTGGCGTATGTCGCGTCGATCATCGCGGCGCCCGGGCCGCGGGCGGGCGGCGCGCCCGCGCCCGCCCGCCGCAGTCGAAGCGGCTCCTAGAGCTCCGGAGCGCTGGCGGGCGCCCGCCGGTGCCCTGTCGCCTGCTCGAACGCGTACGCCAGCTTGAGCAGCGTCGGCTCGCCGTAGGGCAGTGCGAGCAGCTCGATGCCGACGGGCAGGCCGGCAGGGGTGAAGCCGGCCGGCACCGAGATCGCCGGCATCCAGGTCTGCGCGCCGATCAGCGTGTTCGTCGGGAACTCCAGGCACGGCCAGCGGCCAGCGTTCAGCTCGGCGCGGGTCGGCGGCACGACCTGGCAGGTGGGGAAGGCGATCGCGTCCAGTCGGTTGGAGGCCATGATGTTGACGACCTGCCGCTGGAACGTCTCGCGCGCGGTGTACTTCTCGTAGTACTGCGGATCGTCCGTGGGGTCGGCCGGGCCGCGACTGATGTCCTCGAAGAGGTCGAGCATCGGGTGGTACTGCCCGGTCTCCATGATCTCTGCGACCGAGGTGATGCCGAGCGCGGGCCGGGAGGCGAAGAAGTCGTTCATGTCGTGCTTGGAGTGGGTGATGTAGAGCGACGTGAAGATGATCTGGTCCATCAGGTTGGGGATCTCGACAGGGACGAGCTCGGCGCCGGCCGCCGCCATGTCGGCGAGCGCGCGCTCGATCACGCGGTTGACGGGGGCAGCGTCCGGATCGTCGTCGGAGCCGTAGACGCCGCCCAGCACGCCGATCCGCGCCCCTTGCAGGCCTTTCGCGTCGAGGCTCTCGGTGTAGCTCTGCGGGGTGTGAGCGATGGCGTACGACGCGGTGTACTGATCGGCCGGGTCGTAGCCGACCATTGCGTCGAGTAGGATCGCGGCGTCGGTGACAGTCCTCGTCATCGGGCCGGCCGAGTCCTGGAAGATGACGAGCGGCGACATTCCCGTGCGGCTGATCAACGCCGGCGTGACCTTCAGGCCGACGAGGTTGTTGAAGCTGCTCGGGAGCCTGATCGAGCCGCCGGTGTCTTCGCCGACCCCGATCGCGCCGAGGTTGGCGGCAACCGAGACGCCGGTGCCGGAGCTCGAGGCGCCGGTGTCGCGATCGAGCGCGTACGGGTTCTTCGTCTCGCCGAGGATCGACGAGTAGCCGAACCAGCTCGTCGCGAAGTCCGGCAGCGTCGTCTTGGCGAGGATGATGCCGCCCGCCTGCTTGATCTGGGCGATCACCGTGGCGTCGCGTTCGGGGACGTACCCCTTGGCGGCGATCGACCCGAACGTCGTGACGATCCCGGCGGTCTCGACCTGATCCTTGACGAGGACGGGGATCCCGTGCAGCGGGCCGCTCAGCTTGCCCGCGGACGCGAGCTCGGCATCGAGGCGGTCGGCCTCCCCGAGCGCGCGCGGGTTGACGGTGACTATCGAGTTGAGCGCCGGCCCGGCCTTGTCGTAGGCCTCGATCCGGGCGATGTACGTCTCGACGAGCTGGCGGCAGGTCAGCGACCCGTCGCGGTATGCGGCGTGGATGCTGCCGATGGTTGCTTCCTCGACCTCGAACTTCGTTCCCATTGCTTCCTCCTGACGAGACGTGCGATTGTGCCGAGCCGGCCCTGGGCCGTTACAGCCGCCCGCGCCTGCGCGCTAGTCGGCGCGCATAGACGTCGAGCGCGAGTGCGCCGACGATGATGGCTCCCTTGACGATCTGCTGGTAGTACGGGGTCACGTTGAGGAGGTTGAACCCGTTCGAGATCGTCGCGATGAGCGCGAGGCCGACAGCAGTGCGCCAGATCGAGCCGACACCCCCGGCGAGTGAGGTGCCGCCGACGACGACCACCGTGATCACGTCGAACACGATGTTGGGGTCGATGTTCGCCTGGGCCGAGGCAAGCTGCGATGCCGTCAGGATTCCTGCGACTGCGGTGCAGAGGCCGGAGAGGACGTACGTGCTGGCGACGATCCTCTTGACGCGAATGCCGGAGAGGCGGCTGGCCTCGATGTTGCCGCCGACGCTGTAGATCGACTGGCCGTAGACCGTCTTCGCAAGCAGGACGGCACCGCCGACGAACAGGACGAGCATGATCATCGCCGAGTAGGGGACGGTGTGCCAGGTTCCTGCGCCGAGGCTCGTGAAGTCTTTTCGGTCGACGAGGTACGGGGCGTTGCCCGTGACCACGAGGGTGATGCCGGAGAGCATGAAGCTGGTGCCGAGAGTCGCGATGAACGGGTTGACGTTCGCGCCGGTGACGAGGATGCCATTCCCCAGGCCGATCAGGAGACCCACGCCGATCGCCGCGAGGAAGGCGACGGTGGGAGCGTGGTGCTGCCCGACCGCGGCCGCCACGACGGCGCACAACGAGTAGCCGGAGGCGATCGAGAGATCGAAGCCTCCGGTCAGGATGACGAA
>JANXXF010000344.1 GCA_025350775.1 Actinomycetes bacterium | reverse complement strand
CGAGCGCCGGGCCGACCTCCGTCAGCGCGCGCGCCACGACCGGGTCGGCGCTGCCCTTCGTCTTGCGCGCGATGTCGGCGGCGAACGTCGCCGCCGAGTCCTCCACCCCGGCCTCGCGCTGCCAGCGGGTGCCGGCGGCCGGGATCATCGCGGTCGACATCGACGTGCAGCAGCCTTCGCGAAACGTCTCGCTCTGCTCGAGCACGAGCACCGAGCGGCCGGCCTGGGCGGCGGCGATCGCGGCAGCCAGGCCGGCAGCACCGGCCCCCGCGACGACGACATCGACGTCCATGCCGCGATTATCCCTGACCTCGCCGCCGGGCCGGGGTAGAGTCGCGCGGTGACCTCCCGCAGAGGCTTCCTACTGATCGCCGCCGGCCTCTTTGCGGTCGGCCTGACGCTCCGGCCGCAGGTCGTGGCGATCGGGCCGCTGACGGCGGGCATCGGGCGTGGCCTCCATGTCTCGCACGCCGTCACGGGGCTGCTCGCGACCATCCCGGTGCTGTGCATGGGGCTGCTGGCGCCGCCCGCGCAGATGCTGCTCGCCCGCTACGGGTCGCGTGCCGGCCTTGCGCTGTGCCTCGGGCTGATCGCGGTGTTCGGCAGCGCGCGGGCCGTGTCGCCGCCGGCCGCCGCGGTGATCCTGCTGACGGTGCCGATAGGCATCGGCATCGCACTGGCCCAGGCGATGCTGCCGGCGCTCGTCAAGGCGCGCTTCGCGGCGAAGCCGGTGTTCGCGACAGGCATCTACACCGTCGGCATCAGCGCGGGCGGCGCGATCTCCACGATCGCAGCGGTGCCGCTGGCGAGCGTGCTCGGAGGGTGGCGCGGCACCCTGCTCGCGCTGTCGATCTTCGCCGGATTGGTGATACCGGCCTGGCTCCTGCTCACCCGTCGCGATCCCCCGGAGGAGCGCCGGCCTGCGGCCTGGCCCTCGCTGCCGCTGCGCAGCCGAACTGCCTGGCTGCTCGTCTCCTACTTCACGACGGTCGCCATCCTGTACTACGGGCTCAACCACTGGCTTGCCGAGTCGTACGTCGAGCGCGGCTGGCGGGAGTCCTCTGCGGGCTTGCTGGTGGGCGTGATGAACCTCTGCACGGTGCCAGGGACGTTCGTCGTGGCCGCGCTCGCCGACCGCTTCGGGACGCGACGCGCCTGGTTGATCGGGGTCGGTGCCATGAGCCTGCTCGGCACGGTAGGCGTGGTTGCGCTGCCGGACGGGGCCTGGCTGTGGGTCGTGCTGATCGGCCTGGCCAACGGCGGGATGTTCCCGCTCCTGATGACGCTGCCGCTCGACGTCGCCCGCGAGCCCCGGGAGGTCGGCGCGGTCGTCGCGATGATGCTGGGCGCCGGGTACACGCTGGCTGCAGCCTCGCCGCTCGTGCTCGGTGCGGTGCGCGACGCGACCGGTAGCTTCACCGATGCGCTGTGGCGCTCGTCGGCGTCGCCGTCCTCTACATGACGATCCCCGTGCTGCTGACGCCGGAGCGGCTGGGGCGCGGCGTCACGGCCGGCCGGTCGGCCGTCGCGCGCCGCGCCCCCGGCAGCGGCTCCGAATCCGGCTAGGCGATCTTCCTCAGGGCAGCGAGCGCGGCGGCGTAGTCGGGCTCGCTCGTCATCTCGTCCATGACCTGTGCGTAGACGATGGTGTCGTCCTTGTCCACGACATAGACGGCGCGGGCGAGGATCTTCAGCTCGTCGATGAGCAGGCCCCAGCTCGTCCCGAACGAGCGATCCTGGTAGTCCGAGATGGTCTCGAGGTTGTCGATGCCCTCGGCGCCACAGAAGCGGTTCTGCGCGAACGGCAGGTCGAGGCTGACGGTGTACGCGGCGACAGTGTCGCCGAACGCGCCCAGCTGCTCGTTGAACGTCTTCGTCTGCTTCGAGCAGACGCCCGTGTCGAGCGACGGCACGACGGAGATCAGGCGAGCCTTCTTCGGCAGGCTCGCGAGCGTGACCTCCTTGAGGCCCTCACCGGGGACGAACTTGTGGGTCGTGAACGCCGGCGCCTGCTGGCCGACCTGCGGCGGCTCGCCGACGAGGTGAAGCGGGCTGCCATGGAACGTGATCTGACGGGCCATCGATTCCTCCATATGCTCGGGTGGCTACACAGATGAGAACGTGCGAGGGCCGCGCAGCCTTCCGCGGCTCCTCGACCGGCGCCCGACGGCGCGCAAACCTTGCAGTAGACCGAGCAAAGGGAGAGCATCATGGCCGCAGAGCTTCACGTCACGAGCCCGTTCATGTCGGGCCCCGCCGTGCTCGCCGTCCAGAAGCGGCTGGTGGCGCTCGGCTACGCGCCCGGGGCGCTCGACGGCGCCTACGGGCCGACCGTCGCAGCGGCGGTGCAGGCATTCCAGCGCGACCGCAAGCTCGAGGCCGACGGCGTTGCCGGGCCGTTGACGCTGGCGGCGCTGAAGGAGAAGCCGGCGAAGGCGCCGGCCGCGCTGACGGCGACTGCGACGTCCGCCTCGGCGCCGGCGCCGGCCCCCGCGTCCAGGCGCCTCCAGGGGCGGAGCTCCCTCGGAGAGCAGGCGCTTGCCGAGGCGATCACGCACATCGGCGTCAAGGAGAAGCCTGCCGGCTCGAACAAGAGCCCGTTCGGCCAGTGGTTCGGCGTGGACGGCGTGCCCTGGTGCAACGTCTTCGTCAGCTACTGCTTCCAGATCGGCGCCTCATACACGATCTGCAAGGGCTTCAAGGGCGCCGGCGCCTACCCGGGCAAGGGCTCGACCTACGTGCCGACGACGGAGGCGTGGCTGCAGACAGCCGGCTTCTGGGTGGGCCGCACCGAGCCCCGCCCCGGTGACATCGCGATCTTCAACTGGGACGGCGGCCGGCCCGATCACATCGGCATCGTCGAGGAGTACCTCGGCGACGGCCAATTCCACGCGATCGAGGGCAACACGGCCGTCGGCAACGACTCGAACGGCGGCGAGGTGATGCGCCGGCTGCGCAACGTCGCACAGGTGAACGGGTTCGGGCGCGTGGCGACCTCCTAGCAGTGATCCCGCACTCGCTACCCGGCGAGTGGCGGGCGGCGCTCGTGCCAGTCGGTCAGCCGCTGGAACGCGCCCGCCGCGCGCAGCGCGCCCGCCTCTCCGAAGCGCCGGCCGACGAACGCGACGCTGATCGGCATCCCGTCGACGAAGCCGCAGGGGGCGCTCACGACCGGCCAGCCGACGAGGCTCCACGGCGCCGTGTAGCGCATCAGCCGCTGGCGGAAGAGGCTCTCGGCGGCGGCGGCGCCTGGCGGTGGCGCCACGCCCGGCCCGAAGTCGAACTCGACGGCGCCGCCCGGCGCGACCCGCGGCGCGATCGCTGGCAGCGTGGGCTGGATCAGGCAGTCGAGGCTGCCGGCGGCGGCACGGAAGCCGTCTGCGATGAGCGTGCGCACCCGCAGCGCGGTGGCGTAGGCGGTGGCGGGGACGAACAGGCCGGCCAGCAGCCGTCCGCGCACGTCGGCGCCGAGCTCGTCGTAGTGGGCGCGCAGCAGGTCGCGGTGGATCGCGCTGGCCTCGCCGAACTGGAGCGTCTGCTGGACGAGCCCGGCCCGTTCGACGAGCGGCATCGTCACCGGCACGATGGTGGCGCCGGCCTCGCGCAGCACGGCGACGACCTCGCGGACGGCGGCGGCGAGGCGCGGGTCGAGGTCGCCCTCGAAGAGGCTGTCGACGACGCCGATGCGCAGCTGCCGCGGGTCGCCGCTGCGAGCCGCCTCCTGGTAGTCGCCCGCGGCCACCGGCAGCGTCGACGGGTCGCCGGGGTCGTGCCCGGCGACGACGTCGAGCAGGAGCGCGCAGTCCTCGGCCGAGCGGGCGATCGGCCCGACCGTGTCGACCGACCAGGAGAGCGGCAGCATGCCGCGCGTCGAGACGAGCCCGGTCGACGGCCGGATCCCGGTGACGCCACAAAACGCTGTGGGGATACGGATCGAGCCGGCGGTGTCGGTGCCGAGCGTGCCCGTGACGATGTCGGCGGCGACGGCCGCGGCGCTGCCGCCGCTCGAGCCGCCGGTGGCACGCCCCGGATCCCACGGGTTGCACGCACGGCCGAAGGCGGCGCTGGTGGTGAGCGGGCCGTACGCAAGCTCGTGCGTGTTGAGCTTGCCGAGGACGATTGCACCGGCGGCGCGCAGACGGGCGACCGCGGTGGCGTCGCACCGGGCAATGTTGCCACGGAGCGCGGCCGAGGCCCCGGTGGTCGGGACGCCCGCGACGTCGAGTACGTCCTTGACGGCGACCGGGACGCCCCACAGCGGGCCGCGGGCGGCGACGCCCGCCTCCAGCGCGGCGGCCTCCGCCAGCGCCTCCTCGCCCCGCACCGAGATGAACGCGTTGAGCTGCGGGTCGAGCGCGGCGATCCGCCCGAGCGCGGCAGCTACCTCGGCGACCGGCGACCGCTCGCCGCTCCGCAACTCGGCCGCCAGCGACGCAATGCTCATGCGAGGCCGAGCGGGGCCGGACCCGCCCCCTCCCCACCCGCCGGCAGCAGGGCAGCGAGCTCCTCGACGGCCGGCAGGAACACCGCCAGGAAGTCGCGCACGCCCTCGAGCTCGACAGCGGCCGGGTGCAGGCCCTCGCGGGCGGCGACGGCGCGGATCTCGTCGACGGCCGGCGTCGTGGCGGCGGGCGGTGCGTCAGGCACGACGGCGCCCGCCCCTACACCGAAGCGACGATCGTGATGCCGCCGCGCGGCTTCTGACGGAGCGTCACCCGCACGCGGTCGCCCGGAAGCGCCAGTGCGGCGGCCGCGTCGTCGCGGATCTGCACCGCGAGCGCCTCGCAGAATGCGCCCTGCGAGCGGAACGCGGCGAGGTAGAGCTTGAGCGACTTCGACTCGATGCAGAGGGCGCCGGGCTCGTACTCGATCGTCACGACGTACATGTCAGGCTGGCCCGTGATCGGACAGACGGCGGTGAGCTCGTCGCTCGTCATCTCCACGCGCGCCACCCCAGGGTTGGGAAACGTCTCGATGCCGGCGTAGCGGCCCGACCCGGCATGGCCGAGGGCGACGAACGCGGGCTGCGCAGGGTGCTCGTTCACGCCGACTACTCTACGTCCCGTGACACGACGCGTCTACCTGGCAGGCCCGCCACTCGCCGACGCGTATCGACGCGCCGCCGAACGCCTTCTTCAGGCAGCGGGCTGGGAGCCGGTCGACCCGATGCGCCGCGACTTCCGGGGTCGCACCGAGGGCAATGAGGCCGAGATCGTCGAGGGTGACCTCGCCGACATCGACTCCTGCGCCGTCGTGCTCGCCGACTTCACCGTCCCCGACGAGGGCACCGCGATGGAGGCCTGGTACGCCCACGCCGCCGGCATCCCGGTGGTCGCGTACACCGGCGGCGCCTGGGCGCACCCGTGGACGGTGTATGTGAGCGCCTCCGTCCACCCGGTCATCGAGGACGCGGTCGCCGCAGTGGCAGCGTTGCCGGCGCGGCCGGCCCGCGAGTAGCCGGTCAGCGCAGCGTGACGACGGGCCCGTTCCCGGTGAACAGCCCCTCGAGGTCGATCTTGTTGCCCTTCGGAGCGGGATAGAGCCCGCCGTTCTGCAGGACGAGCACCTCGCCCTGGACATCGAGCCCGCGCGCCCGCACGCGGAGCACCCACAGCCCATCGTCCGAGAAGTGGTAGGTGCCGCGCAGCAGGTGGGCCGACACGCGTTCGAGGCGAGCCTTCACGCGCACGTTCGTGGGCGAGACGACGTCGAGCGAGAGCGATCTGGGCGCCTGAGCCGATCCCAGCTCGAGCTCGATCGTCGCGCGCTTGCCGACGATCGGGATGTCGGGGCTCACGCGGAGCAGGCCGGTCGCCGCGCCCGCCTGCGCAGCAAGCGCGGCGGCCGCCGTGACAGCTGCCAGCAGCGTGAGGAGAGCGGAACGGCCCGGCATCGTCGCGCACACGATACTCGCGCCGGCCGTGGCGGCAGCGGGCGCCCTCCGACTGCACTCTGGACTACCATGCGCTCTCGCCGATTCAACTCCGCGGCAGCGGCACCGATCATGGCGAGGAGAGAGGCCTGACCCCGTGACGACATCGAGCTTCACACCCCTGGCTACCTGCCCACCGACCGCGTTCATGCCGTCGCGGCATGCCACACCGCGGGTGCTGACGGCGACGTACGAGGTCTTCGACGCATTGACCCGCGGGCTGAGCGACTACGGTCAACGCACGCTCGCCGGGCACGTCACGCCGTTCGAGGCGATGGCCGATGCCATGTCCTGGTGGACGGCCGTCACGAACCGCCGCAGGCCGACCTGGTCGAACGCGCACGAGATCGTCTTCGAGACGCCGGTCGCAAGGCTCCGGGACTTTTCGCAGGGTGCGCAGGACGACGTCGTGCCGACGCTCGTGCTGCCGCCGCAGGCGGGCCACGACTCGTGCATCGTCGACTACAGCGAGAGCCAGAGCCAGGTAATGGTGATCCGGGCCGCCGGGTTGGCGCGCGCCTACTCCATGGACTGGATCGGTGCCACCGAGGCGACGAAGGACTCGAGCATCCAGGACTACCTCGACGTGATCGCCCGGGCGATCGAGCACATCGGCGAGCCGGTCAACCTGATCGGCGACTGCCAGGGCGGGTGGCTGGCGACGATCTACGCGGCGCTGCACCCCGAGCAGGTGCACACGCTGACGTTGGCGGGCGCGCCGATTGACATGCACGCGGGTGACGCTGCGATCGACGACTACGTCAAGCACTTCTCTGACGGCGGCGACATGGCGTTCTTCGAGTGGCTCGTCGCCTCCGGCGGCGGCGTGCTGAAGGGCGAGCTGATGGTCGCCGGCTTCATCGCGATGAAGCCTGACGACGAGATCTCTCGGCAGCTGGAACTGCTCGGCCGCATGGGTGACACGGAGTACGTGGCGCGCTACGCCGCCTTCGAGGACTGGTTCAAGCACACCCAGGACATCCCCGGCGCGTTCTACCTGTGGATCGTCGAGCACCTCTTCCGCGACAACAAGCTGTTTCGCGGCGAGCTCGAGATCGGTGGCGAGCGGGTCGACCTGCGCCGGATCTCCTGCCCCGTCAACCTGATGGCCGGCGCCAACGACCACATCACGCCGCCCGCCCAGCTGTTCGCCCTGGCCGACGCGGTCTCGACGCCACCGGAGCAGATCGTGGAGCACATGGCGCACGGCGGCCACCTCGGCCTCTTCATGGGCTCGCGGGCGCTGCGCGACGACTGGCCGCTCGTGTTAGCCAACGTCTTCGCAGCTTCGACGCGCGCGGCCCGCTCCTAGCTGGCCCGGCCGGCAGGCGCTCCTAGCGGGCGGTCCAGCCCAGATCCATCGAGACGGCCGTGCCCGTGAAGGTCGCGCCGCCCGGCCCCAGGAGGAACGCCACCACGTCGGCCACCTCCTCGGGCTCGATCAGGCGCTTGATGACATGGGGCGCGAGGATCACATCCTCCAGCACGCGCTCCGGCGGCAGCCCGTGGGCCTTCGCCTGCGCCGCAATCTGCGCCTCGACGAGCGGCGTGCGCACGAAGCCCGGGCACACGGTCGTCGCCGACAGCTGCGCCCCGGCACCCTCCAGGGCGAGCGTCTTGACGAGGCCCGTCAGCCCATGCTTGGCCGCCACGTAGCCCGCCTTGTACGGGGACGCCACGAGGCTGTGCGCCGAGCCCAGCGCGACGAAGCGCCCGCCCGGGTTGGCAGTGAGCGCCGGCCACGCGTACTTCGCCAGCAGGAAGGGGCTCGTCAACATCAGCGCCAGCAGCCGCTCCCAGACGTCCTCGGGGAAGTCGGCCACCGGCGAGACGTGCTGGAAGCCGGCGCACGCGACGACTGCGTCGAGGCGGCCGAAGCGCTCGACCGCAGCCTCGACTGCGTGGCGGTTGGCGGCGCGGTCGATCAGGTCGGCCTCGAAGGGCTCGCCGGGCATGTCGCTGGTGAGACGCAGGTCGACGCTCAAGACCTGCCAGCCGTCCGTTACCAGGCGCCCGGCGATGGCGCGACCGATGCCGCTACCCGCGCCGGTGACGAGCGCAGCGCGCACGGATGCGGCCGGGCGCACGGATGCGGCAGCGCGCCCGGATGCGGCCGGGCCTGCGGCCGCTCTACTGCGCGGCGGGGCCACTGTTCCCGCTGCCGAAGCTCCGATAGACCCCCAGCAGCGCGTCCTTCTGGCTGTCGGTGAGGGTGGGATCGGAGCGGATCGCGGACTCGGTCGCCGGGGCGGCAGCGCCGTCTGGCGCGGTGGCTGCCGGCTCGACGTCGACGAGCCCCGCCTCTGCGAGCAGCGACGAGGCGGAGAGGTTCAGGCCCTTGGCGATCGCGCGCAGCACGCGCACCGACGGCTCGTGGATGCCGCGCTCGACCTGACTGAGATAGGCGTCCGACAGATCGGTGAGCGCAGCCATCTCGCGCAGCGAGAGCTGAGCGAGGTTGCGCTGTGTGCGGATGAAGGCGCCGAGGCCCTCGATCTGCGTCTTCCAGGCGTCTTCCATCCGGCAGCGAGGCTACCCGACCGCCCTGCCGGGCAGAGCGGTCGGGTCGTCTCGGCGGGGTGCTAGGCGGACTTCTTCGCAGCGTCCTTGACCGGGGCAGCCGGAGCGGCGGCGGCGAGCACCTGCAGCGCGAAGTCGCGCTGGGAGGCGATCAGCTTCTCGGCGAAGGCGAACGTCTCGGCGACGATCTGCGCGGGCGTCGGGATGCCCTCGGCGAGCGGCAGGCCGGGGATGCTCGGCGTGGCCGGCACGATGCTCTCGATGGACTTCGCCCAGGCGCCAACGGCGTCGACGACGGCCTTCTGGCCCTGCTTGATGCCGTCGAGGACCTGCTCCTGGGTGACTTTGCTGAACTCGGTTGCGGTAGGCATTCGGGGTTCCTTTCGATCTCTGGGCTAGCGATGTTGCGAACTATACCACGCACGAGCGTGGTTTCGCAAGCAGACGCCGGCTGGCCGCTTCCACCGGCCCCACGCCGAGCCGCGAGCGCCGAGCCGGGCTCCCCGAGCCGCGAGCGCCGAGCCGCGAGCGCCGAGCCGGGCTCCCCGAGCCGCGCTCCCACGCGGCGGGCCTGCCCCGGCTACTGCTCCAACACGTACGTGCCCGGCGCGGGGCCGAGCGGCGGGTGCGCGCTGCTGCCCAGGGTCGGCGGCGGCCCCTTGCTGCCGGCGCGCTCGCCGATCCAGACGGTCCAGTTCTCCCACCAGGA
>JANXXF010000324.1 GCA_025350775.1 Actinomycetes bacterium | reverse complement strand
CGCGGTGACGGCCGGCTTCGGCGCCGGCACGGCGGCGGCCGGTGCAGGTGCCGGCTCCGCTGCCACGGCGCCCACCGTGAAGTCCTGCTCCATCGCGGCCCCGTGCGGGTCACACAGCACCGAGTACTTGCCGTCGCTGAGCGTCACCGTCCACATCTCCTCGCTCTTGCCCTCGACATCCGTGAACTTGCTCACGCCGCCCGCCCCGAGGAGATGGAAGTTGTGGAACTCGGAGCGGTCGCGCACGGCGATCGTGTAGGTGCCGGCGTCGAGGTGCTCGACGGGCTTGCCCGTGCTGTCGATCAGCGAGATCGTGAAGCCCGGGCCGACGGTGCCCGTCAGAGCTCCGTCAGCGGCGGCAGCCCCCGGCAGCAGGGCGGCGACCGCCGCAGCAGCGAGGACGGTCAGGGACGCGGCGAGCGCGCGGCGAGGGGCGAGGCGAGGCGAGGGGCGCATGCTAGGACTACGCCCGGGGAGGCGCGGCGGATTGTCGGCGGCGGGCAGCAGCGGGGGCGACGGCCGTCCGGCCGCGGCGGCCGAGGCGGGAGCGGAGCGACAGGCCGCGCCGATACCTCAGCCACGCAGCGTGGCGCCGAAGCGCTCGGCGAGCGTCTTCAGGATCCGCGCACGATGGACGGCGGCATCCTCGTCGGCGAGCGTCCGCTCGGGCGAGCGGAAGGAGAGGCTGATCGCGACCGACTTCGCCCCCTGCGAAACCTGGCCGCCGCGGTAGACGTCGAAGACCGCCGCCTCTCCCAGCTCGGGGCCGCCCGCCTCGCGCACGGCGGCGAGCAGGTCGCCCGAGGCGACGCCCTCGTCGACGACGACGGCGATGTCGTTCTTCACCGACGGGAACGTGACGACGTCCTCGTAGGTGGTGTGGCCGGGGACGGCGGCGAAGAGCAGCGGCAGGTCGATCTCGAAGGTGCCCCAGGCGCCGTCGAGCGTGGCGGCCGGCAGCAGCGAGACGGTGCCGCCGACAGGCCCGCCGCCGGCAGGGCCGCCGTCGGCCGCGGCGCCCCGCCCGCGCAACCGCGCCCCCTGGCCGAGGTCGCCGAGGTCGGCGGCCGGCTCGAAGGCCCAGTCGGCGCGGAACGCACTGAGCAACAGCTCCACGACGGCCTTGGCGCGGAAGTAGCCGCCCTCGACGATGCCGGCGACGTGCCAGCGCTCGTCGGGAAGGTCGCCGTCAGCGGGCGCCGGCAGGTAGACGCGCGCGATCTCGAAGAGGGCGACGCCCGCAGTGCCGACGTTGATGTTGCGCTCGGCCGACTCGACGAGGCCGTTGAGCAGGCGCGTGCGCATCACCTCCTGATCGCCGCCGAGCGGGTCGGGCAGGCGGAGCGCGCGCGGGTCGGGGTCGTGGCCGGTAAGGGTGCCGGTGTACGCCTCGGCGAGGCCGGCCCCCACCAGCACGTCCTCGACGCGACGACGCAGCCGCTGCGCCTCGGTGAGCGTGCCGAACAGCTCGCGGCGCGCCGGCAGCGTGGCGGGCAACGCATCGAGCTGGAAGCGGGCGATCTCCTCGACGACGTCGATCTCGCGGGCGATGTCGCGGGCGCGCCAGGTGGGCACGGTGACCGAGAGGGTCGGCTGGCCCGCGCCGCCCGGGAAGTCGGGCCCGGTGAGCGCGCCCTCTGCCACGTCGAAGCCGAGCGACGTGAGCAGCGCCGTCTGCTGGGCCGGCGGCGTCACGACGCCGATGATCGCGTCGGTGCGGGCCGGCCGGAGTGCTATCACCTCGCGGCCAGGGAGGCCCTGGTGCACGTCGTTGTCGCCCGTCCAGCGGGCGCCCGCCAGCTCGACGATGAGCTGCGTGGCGAGCGTGGCAGCGCGGCCGGCGGCGTGCGGGTCGACACCCTTCTCCCAGCGGTTCGAGCCGTCGGTGCGCAGGCGCAGCCGCTCCGACGTGGCGAGCAGCTCGTGCGGCTCGAAGTTGGCGGCTTCGAGCAAGACGTTGGTCGTCGTCTCGGTGACGCCGGTGGCCTCGCCGCCCTTGATGCCGGCGATCGCCACGGGCCCGGCGCCGTCGCAGATGAGCAGGTCGCGTGCGTCGAACGTGTACTCGACCCCGCCGAGGATCTCCATCTTCTCCCCCGCCCCGGCGCGGCGCACCACGATGCGCTGCTCGGCCAGCCGGTCGAGGTCGAACGCGTGCAGCGGCGAGCCGAAGGCGACCATCACGTAGTTCGTGATGTCGACGATGTTGGAGATCGGGCGCATGCCGGCACCCAGCACGCGCGCCTTGAGCCAGGCGGGCGACGGCCCGACCTTGACGTCGCGGAAGACCCGGCCGATGTAGCGCGGGCAGCCGACGGCGTCCTGAATGTCAATGGCGATCTTCTCGTCCCCGGACAGGGAAGGCGCGACCCCGGGCGGCGGTGCCAAGGGCAGCCCGTACAGCGCAGCCACCTCGCGCGCGATGCCGTACACCGACAGCAGATCGGGCCGGTTGCCGGTGACCTCCACCTCGAGGATGTCCTCGGACAGCGCGAACAGCTCGGCGAGCGGCGTCCCCGGCCGCGGCGCGTCGGCAGCGCCGGGCGCCGCCAGCACCATGATCCCGTCGTGATCCTGCGACAGCTCGAGCTCGCGCTCGCTCAGGATCATCCCCTCCGACACCTCGCCGCGCAGCTTGCGCCGCTCCAGCACGAGGCCGTCGGGCATCGTCGCGCCGGGCCGCGCCACCGCCACCGTCGCGCCCGCGCCGAAGTTCCACGCCCCACAGACGATCTGCGCCGGCTCCGTCTCCCCCACGTCGACCTTGCACAGCTGCAGCCGGTCGGCGTTGGGGTGCTTCTCGGCCGAGAGCACGTGGCCGACGACGAAGAGGTCGTGGTTGCCGTTCTCCCAGGGGATGCCGCGACGCGACACGCGCTCGACCTCGCAGCTCGTCACGGCCAGCCGGTGCGCCAGCTCGTCGAGGGGCATCTCGAGCGGGACGTAGTCGCGGAGCCAGTCGACAGGAACCTTCACGGGCGCTCGATCCTCCCTAGAACTGCCGCAGGACGCGGAGGTCGTTGTGCCAGAGCAGGCGGATGTCCGGGACGCCGTGGCGCAGCTGGACGATCCGCTCGATCCCCAGTCCGAACGCGAAGCCGGTGTACTCCTCGGGGTCGTAACCGACGAACTCGAAGAGCTTCGGGTCGACCATGCCGGAGCCGCCCATCTCGATCCAGCCGGAGTGCTTGCACACGCGGCAGCCCTTGCCGTCGCAGAGGAAGCACGACACGTCGGGCTCCATCGAGGGCTCGGTGAAAGGGAAGTAGTGCGTGCGGAAACGCACCTCGCGCTGGGGGCCGAACAGCGCGCGCATCAGGTGGAGCAGCGTGCCCTTGAGGTCGGCGAGGGTGAGGCCCCTGTCGATCGCGAGGCCCTCGATCTGATGGAAGACGGGGTAGTGCGTCGCGTCGGTGGCGTCGCGGCGGTACACGCGGCCGTGGCTGACCATGTAGATCGGCGGCTTGCGGGTCTCCATCGTGCGGATCTGCGACGGGGAGGTCTCGGTGCGCAGCAGCCTGTCCCTGTCGAAGAAGAGCGACGCGAGCGGCGAGCGCGCCGGGTGCCAGTCGGGGAAGTTGAGCGCGTCGAAGTTGTACCTCGTCGTCTCGACCTCGCGGCCGTCGATCACCTCGTAGCCGAGGCCGAGGAAGACGTCCTCGATCTCACGGCGCGTCTGCGTGATCGGGTGGAGCGAGCCGGCCGGGAGCGCACCGCCGTGCAGGGACGCGGGCTCGGTCGGGTCGAAGTCGAGGCCGCGGCCGGCGACGGCGGCGGCGAGGCGCAGCTCGGCCTCGGCGGCTGCCTCCTCGATCGCCTTGCGCACGGTGTTGAGCAGCATCCCGGTCTCGCGGTCGCGCACCTCGCGCAGCGCGAGCGGCAGGGCGGCCTTGCGGCCGAGGAAGCGGACGCGGGCCTCCTCGACGGCGTCGGCGTCGGTGGCGGCGGCGAGCGCGGCGACCCCGTCGGCCTGGTAAGCGTCCCAGTTCACGGGGGCCAACGGTACCATCGGGCCGTGGACGCCTACGACGGTCTCGCGCCCCTCTACGACCACTGGGCCGAGCACATGACGGAGGATGTCCCCTTCTACGTCGCGCTCGCGCGCGGGGCTGCGGCGGGGCCTGTGGTCGAGCTGGCGGTGGGCACGGGGAGGGTCGCCGTCGAGATCGCCCGAGCGACCGGGCGCCACGTCATCGGCGTCGATCTGTCACCCGGGATGCTCGAGGTGGCGCGGGCCAAGGCCGCGGCGGCCGGCGTCGAGGCGCTGGTCGAGCTGCGGCTCGGCGACATGCGCGACCTCGGTCGCGGGCCGCTCGCGCTCGACGCGCCCGCCGCGCTCGTGATCTCGCCGTTCCGCTCCCTCCTCCACCTGCGCGGGTGGGAAGAGAAGGCAGCCCTGTTCCGCGCCGTGGCCGCCACGCTGGCGCCGGGCGGCCGCTTCGCCTGGAACGCGTTCGTCTTCGACCCGCACATCGCCGCCTCCAACGACGGCTACGCCGCCCGCCACGGCCGGCTGTGGGAGTACATCGAGCACGCCCCCGCCGACAGCCGCATCGACCTGACGGTGTACGCGGGCGCCCCCGGCGTCGAGCCGCGCACCGTGCAGCTGTGGTGGGCCACCCGCTCCGAGTGGGAAGGCCTGGTGGCGGCCGCCGGGCTGGAGATCGAGGCGCTGTACGGCTGGTTCGACGGCCGCCCCTACGACGACCGCAGCAGCGAAATGGTGTTCGTGGCGAGGAAGCCGCTGTGAGCGGCGCCCGCGCCCCGGGGCCCCAGCCGAGCGGCGCCCCCTCCAACTACGACGCGATCGCCCGCATCTACGACCCGTGGAGCGTGTCGGTGGTCGAGGACGTGGCCTTCTACGTCGAGGAGGCGGTGCGGGCGACGGGCGGCGCGGGCGGCGCGGGCGGCGCGGGCGGCGGCGCGATGGTGGAGCTGGGCGTCGGCACGGGCCGCATCGCGGTGCCGACGGCGCGCGCCGGCGTGCGCGTGATCGGTGTGGACACGTCGGCGGGCATGCTGGAGGTCGCGCGCGAGGCGGCGGTCGCCGCCGGTGTCGAGGCGCTCGTCGACCTGCGCCAGGGCGACATGCGCACGCCGCCCGTCAGCGAGCGGGTGACCCTGGTGACGATCCCCTTCCGCGCCCTCCTGCACATGGAGACGGAGGCCGATCGCCGCCGCGCGCTCGGCGCCGTGCGCGAGCTGCTGCTGCCCGGCGGCCGCCTCGTCTTCGACGTCTTCGCCCCCGGCGAGGAGGACATCGCCGACACCCACGGCAAGTGGCTCGAGCGCGAGCCCGGCATCTACGAGCGGGCGCACTGGGACACCGGCAGCCGCACCCTCACCCTGGGCGTGCGCGGCCCCGCCGGCGAGACGACGATGCGCCTGGCCTGGATCAGCGTGGTCGAGTGGGCAGTGCTGCTCGACGACTGCGGCTACGACGTGGTGGAGCGTTACGGCTGGTTCGACCGCCGGCCCTGGCGCGGCGGCGAAGACTCGGTGTGGGTGGTCGAGCGGCGGGGCTAGCGCCAGGCATGCCCAGGCGAGAGACGGCCCACCCGGGCACGGCTGCAAGAGCGGATTGCGGAGTGCGCGTCCCGCCGACAGGATCGAGGCGTGTGGAGAACAGTCGATCCCGACGGTCGCATCGTTGTCCTGCACGAGGAACGCTGGCAACACATCGCCGTCGAGCATCCGGAGCTCTCTCGGCTTCGCCCGCTCCTGCTGGCGACCGTCAGCCTGCCCGACGAGTGGATCGCGGGACACAGGCCCGGAGAAGAGTGGTTCTACCGCGAAAACCCGGGGCCGACTCGCTGGCTGCGCGTCGTCGTACACTTCCACGAGAGGCAAGGATTCATCGTCACGGGGTTTCCCCGGAGGTCGTTTCCATGAGCGTACGGATCGGAACCATCGACTTCGAGAGCGCGACGTATGACGCCGGCGGCGACGTGCTCTACCTGCATAACGGGTCGCCGAGCGATGCAGTCGACTTCGACGGGTCACCGGAAGGTCACCACACGCGCTTCGACGCGGCCGGCAACCTCGTGGGCATCACGATCGTCAACGCGCGATACATCCTCGATCTCGAAGGCGTGATCACGGTCACGCTGCCCGATCGCGTTCTCGAGTGCGGCGACCTCGGCGACGTGCTCAGCGCGGCGTAGCGCGACTGACGCCGCCGCGGGCGCCGCGACGGGCGTCGCCGCAGGCGCCGCGACGGACGCCGCGACTGCCCCGCGAACCCGGCTAGTAGTGTTACCCCCACAATGAAGATTGCAATCATCGGAACGGGTGCGATGGGCTCCGTCTACGCCGGCCTGCTGGCCGCGGCGGGCAACGAGGTGTGGGCGATCGACCGTTGGCAAGAGCACGTCAGCGCGATCAACGAGCACGGTCTGCGCGTCGAGGGCGCCAGCGGCGACAGGGTCGTCCGCATCCACGCGACGAGCGACCCCGCCGAGGTCGGCCCCGTCGACCTGGTCGTGATCGCCACCAAGGCTGCCGACGTCGAGGTTGCAGCGGCCGCGGCGCAGTCGCTGCTCGGCCCCGACACCGTCGTGCTGCCGATCCAGAACGGGCTCGGCAGCGCCGACCGCATCGCCGCCGTCCTCGGCGAGGAGCGCGTCGCGATCGGCATCGCCGGCGGCTTCGGCGCGTCGATCCGCGCCCCCGGCCACGTCCACCACCACGGGCTCGAGCTGATCCGGCTGGGCGAGCGCGGCAGCCCGGTAACGCCGCGCATCGAGGCGATCGCCGACGTCTGGCGTGCCGCCGGCTTCACCGTCAAGACCTACGACGACGTCGGCCGGCTCGTCTGGGAGAAGCTGATCTGCAACGTCGCTTTCAGCGGCACGTGCGCGCTCACCGGCTACACGATCGGCGAGGTGCTGGCCGACCCCGACGCCTGGGCGGTCGCCGAGGCCTGCGGGCTGGAGGCGTACGCCGTGGCGCGGGCGCTCGGGATCGCAGTCGTGATCGACGACCCCAGCGAGTACATCCGCGACTTCGGCTCGAAGCTGAAGGGCGCCCGGCCGTCGATGCTGCTCGACCTGCTGGCGGGCCGCCGCAGCGAGGTCGACGTGATCAACGGCGCGATCCCGCCGCTCGCCGAGCGGCTCGGCCTGCCGGCACCGGTCAACACCACCGTCACCCGACTGATCAGGGCGAGAGAGGCGGCGTTGCTCGCGGGCGCCGGGCAGGGAGCCGGCTGATGGCGATCGGCAAGCGCATCCACCACATCGGCATCGTCGTCGACAACCTCGGCGCCGCGGTCTCGTTCCTCACCGACACCGTCGGCCTCGAGGTGACGCAGACGCTCGACATCCCCGAGCGTGGCGGCCTGAAGGCGGCCTTCCTGCCCTGGGGCAACGCCGAGATCGAGCTGATCGAGGTGTCCGAGCCGGAGGCCCGGCGGACTCGCCTCGGCGACAGCGCCGCCCGCATCGAGCACATCGCCGTCGAGGTCGACGACCTGGCAGCCGCGGCCACCGCGCTGCGGGCGAAGGGCGTCGAGTTCACGACCGAGCAGCCCCTCGCGGCCGCGGGCATGTCGTTCTACTTCACGCGCCCGGAGACGACCGACGGCGTGATGTACCAGTTCATCCAGCCCGGCAGCTAGCTTGCGGCGCGCGGCGGCGAGGGCTCCCGACGGCGGAACTCCGGCGGATACCCCTTGCGTCCCATCAGCGACCTCCCGAATCACTCGTCGAGGCCGCCTGATTCTAGAAATCGGAACCCACGGAACCGGGGGCACACCAGATCGCCTGCTCGCCCAGATTCTGCGACTCGTCGGCCACCACGGCGGCGACACGCACGGAGGAGTTGTGCCGATGCGAGCTATGCGCAGGCGATCCGCTCGATCCGCTCCATCACCAGCGGCAAGCGCGCCTGGCTCGCCGCGTCAGGGAGCAGCGCTCCGGCGACGCCGTACTCGAACATCGCGTCGCGTCGCATCTCGGCAAGGCTCGTGACCACAAATGCCCGCGCCTCGACCCGAATGACCTCGATCTCTTCCACGAGTTCCTCTCGCCCGTCGATCAGCCGCACGATGTCCTCGAAGTCGGCACTTGCCAGGAAGTCGCCGCGGCCCCGGTCGCGGAACGCCTCGATCTTGGTGGCGATGAGATAGGCGGGCGCGATCGCACGGACGACTGTGCCGCCCGGCAGCGTCTTCGCGACCACCGCCTTCAGCGCAGCCGGGTACCACCGGTTTGCGAACCCGAGAATCCTCGCGTCCGTCGGCATGACATCGAGAATCAGCCCGGTGCTGTGCCTCCAGCGGCAGATCACGCCGCTCGTTGCGTCCTCGGCGAAACCCCGCTCGCGCAGCCGCGCGCCGAGGGCTGCGTACTCCCCGTAGCCGGAGACTTCGACGACGACGTCGACATCGATGGTCGCCCGAGGCGGTGGCGCTGCGACATCGGTGAGCCAGAGCTGGATGCTCGCTCCGCCGAGGAACGCGACCTCCGGCAGCAACGGGCCGAGCGCCGCGGCCACCGCCTCGATCAGCTCGGTGCTCACGAAGCACCCTCGGCCGACGCGAGCAGCGGGAGCAGCAACTCGCGTGCCTCGCGCCGCTGCCGCGCGTCGCCGAGCCGCAGCGCGTCGACCAGCGCCAGACGCTCGTGCAGGGACGGGTCAGCGAGCGCTGCGCCGGGCACCGCCTTGTGCAAGGGCTCGACTGCGATCCCGCGGACCATGCCCTGCGGATGAGGCCAGACCGGCGGCAGCGACTCGCCGCCTGCAAGCCGCTCCCGCAGCGGTGACACGGCCCAGGCGGTCGGCACCCCGCGTGACTCGCCGCGGTACTCGGGCGGGAACACGTAGCGGAGCCCGTGCACGAGGAACTCCTCGGCATGAACGGCCTGTACCCGCCTGTCGGCGAGGATCAGCTGCGACGCCCGGAGGCGGGCAAACGCCCGATGGACGGCCGCGAGATCGAGGCCCACCCCGTCGGCGACCTGCTGGGTCGTCGCACCCACCGGCCTCCCCATCAGACCCACGAGCACGAGGATGTCCTGGCCGCGGAGCATGCGGTCAGCGTAGCAGTTATTTCATATTGTGGAAAACGAAATTGCGACAACGGAGATCCCACCCATCCCACTGCCGCTACCGTTCACACGCGCGACCGAAGCTCTAGCGAGCGGGTTGTTTCGTACCGCTGCCCCTTCGATCGACAGGAACCCCCTTGCCTCTCCTCCAGCCCGCCCCCACGCGCGCGCCCCGGCGCGCCACCGGAGCCCGCTCCTAATGGCCGTCCTCATCGCCTCCAAGCTGCGCAAGGAAATCGGCGGCACCGTGCTGTTCGATGGCGTCTCGTTCAAGGCTGCGCGCCGCGACCGCATCGCCCTCTCGGGCCCGAACGGCTCCGGCAAGACGACGATGCTGCGCACGCTCGCCGGCCAGCTCGGCGTCGACGGCGGCGACCTGGCGATCGCCAAGGGCAGCCGCATCGTGCTGCACGACCAGCGGCCGCCGCGCGAGCGGGGCATCTCGCTCGAGGACTACGTCGTCTCGGGCGCCACCGAGCTCGTCGCCGCCGAGACGGAGCTGCGCCGCCTCGAGCAGGCGATGGCCGCCGGCCAGTACGACGACGCCACGCTCAACGCGTATGCCGACGCACAGCACGCCCACGAGCATGCCGGCGGCTACACCTGGCGCGAGTACGCCGCCTCGGTGCTGCGCGGCCTCGGCTTCGTCGAGGAGCAGTTCGGGCGCGACCTCTCCACCTTCAGCGGTGGCGAGCTGACCCGCGCCTCGCTGGCCCGCGCGCTGGCCGCCAAGCCCGACCTGCTGCTACTGGACGAGCCGACCAACCACCTCGACCTGGCCACGCTCGAATGGCTCGAGAACGAGATCAAGTCGATCGACGCTGCCGTGATCCTGGTGGCGCACGATCGCTGGTTCCTGGAGGCGGTGACGAACGCCGTGCTGGAGATCGGCGGCGGCCGCTCGACCTACTTCGCCGGGCCGTGGAGCAAGTGGCGCATCGAGAAGGCCGCCCGCATCGCCGGCGCCGAGCGCTTCGCCGAGCGCGCCAGCGCCGACATCGAGCGGCTCGAGCGCTTCCACGCGCGCTTCGGCGCGAAGGCCTCGAAGGCGACGCAGGCGCAGTCCAAGCTGAAGCAGTCGGAGCGCCTGCAGGAGCTGAAGGAGGGCGCCGAGGCCGAGATCAAGAAGCTCAACGCGCGCCGCAAGACGCTCGGCTTCGAGTTCCTCGACCCGCCGCGCTGCGGCCGGATCGTGCTGGAGGTGGAGGGCCTGGAGGTCTCGATCGGCGAGCGCACCCTGATCGACGGCGGCGAGTTCGTGCTGGAGAATGGCGAGCACGTCGCCCTGGTCGGCCCGAACGGCTCGGGCAAGACGACGCTGCTGGAGACCCTCATGGGCAACCGCAAGCCCGCCGCCGGCGAGCTGACCTTCGGCCCCGCCGTCGTGCCTGCCTACTTCTCGCAGCACGAGGCCGAGCTAGACGAGGAGATGACCGCGCTGGAGGCCGTCGTCGATGGCACGAAGCTGTCGCAGGGGCAGGGGCAGGCGCTGCTCGGCCGCTTCCTCTTCACCGGCGCCGACGCGCACGCCAAGAAGATCGCCGTCCTCTCGGGCGGCGAGCGCCGGCGCCTCGCGCTGGCGATCCTCGTCGCCTCGGGCGCCAACCTGCTCGTCGTCGACGAGCCGACGAACCACCTCGACGTGGAGAGCCGCGAGGCGCTCGAGCAGGCCCTCGAGGCGTTCCCCGGCACGGTGCTGATCGTCTCGCACGACCGGGCGCTGCTCGACGCCGTCGCCGAGCGCACGCTGGCGATCGAGGACGGGCGGATCGTCAGCTACGACGGCGGCTGGGCCGACTACGTCAGGGCCAGCGAGGAAGGCACGCGGACGGGGCGCGCGGGCGCGGGCGCAGGCGCAGGCAAGGCGGTCATCGCGGCCTGAGTCAGGCGCGCACGACGGAAACCCGGGCGCTGATCTTCGCCCATGACTCGTCCCCGCTGAGCAGGACTTCTGCGCCGACCTCGTCAGCAAAGGCGATCACCAGGGCGTCGGGCAGGCGAAGGGCCGTGCGCTTGCTGCGAAGGAGCGCTGCCCCACGGGCCACCGCGGCGTTGATCGGCTCGACCTTGACGCCGAGATCGGCGAGGAAGGCGTCGACCTCGGCGACGGCCTTCGCACCGGCGCGGTAGGGGGCGACGAGGATCTCGGCGTAGACGGAGGCGGGGATCACGAGGTCGTCGCGTTGATACCTGGTCACAGCGGCGACGGAGCCGATGCAGTGCGTCGCCCGGGTCGAGGAACCCGATGACGACCGAGGCGTCGAGGACGACTAGCGCCACTCGTCGCGAAGCTTGTCGAGCTCGCCGGGTACGTACACACCCGGGAGACTGCCGGCATGGCGCTCGACGATGTTGGCGTCCGACTCGAGTACGAGACGGCCTCGTCCGTCTGCCACGACTCGCACTTCATCGCCTGCCTGAAGGCCGGCCTCCCGCAGCGCTTGCACCGGGATGGTTGCCTGATGCTTGGCGCTGATACGGGTGAAGCCCCTCCGCCGATCCCTTACTTTCTTCATTGGAAGTAAAGGTAGCGTCGGAGTGGTTGCGCGTCAAGCCCAGGCGGCCGGCCCCTACCGCTGGGCCTTCGCCCAGCTGTCCTTGAGGCCGAGCGTGCGGTTGAAGACGAGCCGCCCCGGCGCCGAGTCGGGATCCGGGCAGAAGTAGCCGAGCCGCTCGAACTGCACCGTCTCGCCCACCGGCAGCTCCGCCAGGCCCGGCTCGACCAGGCAGGCGTCGAGCACCTGCTCCGAGGCGGGGTTGAGGTCGTCGACGGGGTCGCCGTCGGCGCCCGGGTCGGGACGGGAGAAGAGGCGCTCGTAGAGGCGCACCTCGGCGGGCACGGCGTGCTCGGCCGACAGCCAGTGCAGCGTCCCCTTGGGCTTGCGGCCGTCCGGGGCGTCGCCGCCGCGCGTCTCCGGGTCGTAGGTGCAGCGCAGCTCGACGATCTCGCCGCTCTCGTCCTTCACGACCCCGGTGCAGGTGACGAAGTACGCGTAGCGCAGGCGCACCTCGCGGCCCGGGGCGAGACGGAAGAACTTGCTCGGCGGCTCCTCCATGAAGTCGTCGCGCTCGATCAGCAGCTCGCGCGAGAAGGGCAGCCTGCGCGTGCCGGCAGCGAGATCCTCCGGGTTGTTGACAGCGTCGAGCTCCTCGACCTGCCCCTCGGGGTAGTTCTCGATCACGAGCTTCAGCGGACGTAGGACGGCGAAGCGCCGCTGCGCGCTGCGGTTCAGCACGTCGCGCACTGCGTGGTCGAGCATCTCGACCTCGACGGCGGTCTGCCCCTTGCCCCCCACGCCGACCGCATCGAGAAAGTTGCGCACGCCCTCGGCCGGGAAGCCGCGCCGGCGCAGGGCGCTGACCGTGGGCATGCGCGGGTCGTCCCAGCCGCGCACGTGGCCCTCGTTGACGAGGCGCAGCAGGACGCGCTTGGAGAGGACCGTGTAGGTGATGTTGAGCCGCGCGAACTCGATCTGGCGGGGCTTCGAAGGCACCGGCAGGTTGTCGATGAGCCAGTCGTAGAGGGGCCGGTGGATCTCGAATTCCAGACTGCAGAGCGAGTGCGTGATGCCCTCGATCGCGTCCGACTGGCCGTGGGCGAAATCGTACATCGGGTAGATGGAC
>JANXXF010000322.1 GCA_025350775.1 Actinomycetes bacterium | reverse complement strand
GCTGCTCGCCTTCCTGCTGCTGGCGGCCGCGACGACCGTCGCCGTTGTCGCGCTGGCCGGGCCGATCGGGGACGCGCTCACGGGCAATGCCGTCGCGGCCGGGGTCGCCTCGAACGCGATCGTGTGGCTCGTGCCGGCGGCGCTGGCGCAGCTGCTGGCGGCGATCGCGGCGTCGGCGCTGGCGGCCATAGACGACTACGCGACGGCGGCCTTCGCCTACGCGGCGGGAGCCGCCGCCAGCCTGGTCGTGTTCGCGGCGTTGATCGGGCACGGCGTCGTCGCGCTCGCCTGGGGCGCGGCCGTCAACGGCGGGATCACACTGGCGGTGCCGCTGCTCGTGCTGGCGCGCCGGGGCCACCTGCTCGGCCCGCTCCGCCTGGCCGAGCTCCGGCTGCCGCACCGGCTGTGGCGCCTCGTCGAGGGTGCCGCGGTGCCGCTGGCCGTGCAGGGCCTCTACGTCGTCGCGCTCGTGCTGGCCGGGGGCCTCGGCGAGGGCAAGCAGACGAGCCTCTCGTTCGCGTATCTGATCGCCGCCGTGCTGGTGACAGCGACGGCCTCGACGCTCTCGCTGATCTCGTCGGTGCCGTTGACCCGGCGCGGGCTCGCCGGCGACACGGCCGCCGGCCACGTCGTGCAGGCCACCTGGCTGTCGCTTGCGCCGATCGCCGCCGCCGCCGGCGTCTTCGCGCTCGTCGGCGGCGGCATCTTCGAGCGCGTGCTGGGCAGCGCCTACGCCGGCGCTGTCGGCCGCGAGCTTGGCCGGCTCGTGCTGGAGCTCGCGCCGTGGACGGTTGCGTCGGTCGTGTTCACGCTGACGTTCCCGCTGCTCTTCGTGGCCGGCCGGCGACGGGCGCTGCTGCCGCTGGCGCTCGGGGTGGTTGCGCTGCACGTGCCGGTCGCGTACGGGCTGCGTGCGTGGCTGCACCTGCCCGGCGTCGCCGCTGCCCTCGCGGTGTCGACGTTCCTGCTCGTCGCCGGGCTGCTCGCGGCGCTGTCGCGGCGGATGCTGGCCCGGGTCGCCGCCGGCCTTGTGCGGCCGGTCGTGCTCGAGGCCGGCGCTGCGGCCATCGCGTTCGGCGGCCTGGCGCTGCTGCTGGGCAGGCTGCCGGCCGCGCTCGTCGGCCTCGCTCTGTACGCCGTCGCGCTCGTCGGCCTCTGGCGGCTCGGCCTGGGCCGGGCCTGGCGGTACGTGCGCGCGCTGCACGGCTGACGCGGCGGCGCACGCCTATGATCCGGGCGATGCAGAGCCGTCGTGCACTCGTCACCGGGATCGCCGGCCAGGACGGCTCGCTGCTGGCCGAGCTGCTGCTCGAGCGCGGCTACGAGGTGTCCGGGGTCGTGCGGCCCGGCGCGCACGGGCCGTTCGCCAACCTGGCCGCCGTTGCCGACCGCATCCATTTCGTGGAGGTCGACCTGCTCGACCAGCATGGGCTGGGCGACGCCATCGCCGACTTCGCCCCCGACGAGATCTACAACCTCGCGGCGCCCTCGTTCGTGCCACGCTCCTGGGACGAGCCGGTCGCCACCGCCGAGTTCGCCGCCGTCGGCGCCACCGCGCTGCTCGAGGCGGTGCGCCGCCACTGCCCCGCGGCGCGGCTCTACCAGGCGTCGTCGAGCGAGATCTTCGGCAACCCGCTGGAGACGCCGCAGACCGAGGAGACGCCGCTCTCGCCGCTCACTCCGTACGGCGTCGCGAAGGCGTATGCCCACTGGATCGTCCGCAGCTACCGGCTGCGCTACGGCCTGCACGTCTCGTCGGGGATCCTCTACAACCACGAGTCGCCGCGGCGCCCGCTCGACTTCCTGCCGCGCAAGGTCGCCCATGGCGCCGCCGCCATCTCGCTCGGGCTCCAGCAGGAGCTGGTGCTGGGCAGCCTCGACGCGCGCCGCGACTGGAGCTACGCCGGCGACTCCGTGCGCGCGATGTGGCTGATGCTGCAGCAGCCCGAGCCGGACGACTACATCATCGCCAGCGGCGTCCTGCACAGCGTCGGCGAGCTGGTGGAGACGGCGTTCGCCCACGTCGGCCTTGACTGGCGCGACCACGTGCGCGTCGACCCTGCGTTCGTGCGCGGCAAGGCCGAGCTGCACGACCTGGTGGGCGACGCGACGAAGGCCCGTGCCCGCCTGGGCTGGGCTCCCGAGGTCGGCTTCGAGCAGCTGGTGCAGCTGCTCGTAGACGCCGATCTCGAGTGGCTGCGCAGCGCCGGCTGACGGCACTGCGCAGCCTGCGACCCGCCTGAGACAGCGCCTGCGACCCGCGCTGCAGCGGGCTCTGCGCGTCGGCGCCGCCCGGCCCGGCGGCTGCCTCGACGCGCGGCCCAGCGCCGCTCGCGCCACCCGGCTGCGCCTCTTTTCCACTCGATCGACAGACAAGCATGAGATAATCTCTGCTTATTCACTCGATAACAACTAGTTATGAGGTGATACAGTGCGCCCCATCAACAAGACAGTCTCCATAGGAGCCGTGACAATCGCGGCCCTGGCCGGCGCCGCCGCGCTCGCCGCAACGACCGCCACGGCTGCGCCGACCGTCAAGCAGGACGGCGTCAAGCTGTCGCTGGTCGCCTACTCCACCCCGAAGGAGGAGTACAAGGAGCTGATCCCGGCGTTCCAGAAGACCGCCGCGGGCAAGGACGTCAGCTTCGACCAGTCGTACGGCGCCTCCGGCGACCAGGCCCGCGCCGTCGTCAACGGCCTCCCCGGCGACCTCGTCCACCTCTCGCTCGAGCCGGACGTCAGGACGCTGGTCGATGCCGGGCTCGTCGACGCGAACTGGAAGTCGCAGCTGCCGAACAACAGCGTCCCGACGAACTCGGTCGTCGTCTTCGTCCTCCGCGACGGCAACCCCAAGAAGATCAAGGAGTGGAGCGACCTCGCGCGCAAGGGCGTCGGCGTCGTCACCGCCAACCCGATCACCTCGGGCGGCGCCAAGTGGAACGTCGTCTCGGCCTACTACTCGCAGATCAAGGCGGGCAAGCAGCCGGCGCAGGCGCTCGACTACCTGAAGCAGGTTGCGAAGAACGTCGTCTCCTTCGACAAGAGCGGCCGCGACGCGCTCAACTCGTTCCTCTCGGGCAAGGGCGACGTGCTGCTCACCTACGAGAACGAGGCGATCCTCGCCCAGAAGCAGAAGCTCCCGGTCTTCTATCGCATCCCTCGCATCACCCTGCGCATCGACACCCCGGTCGTAGTGATCAAGAGCTCGAAGCACGCGGACGCAGCGAAGGCGTTCGCGCGCTACCTTTTCACGCCCGCGGCGCAGCTGATCTCGGCCAAGTACGGCTTCCGTCCCGTGAACAAGAACATCCTCGCCACGCAGAAGTTCCCCGTGCGGCCGGGCCTGTTCACGATCGACGACAAGTTCATCGGCGGCTGGAGCAAGGCCGACCCGCTGTTCTTCGATCCGAGCAACGGCATCTTCAGCAAGATCGTCAACTCCGGCGGAGTCGGGAGCTGACAGCCTGACCGGTTCCACGGACGCTGTCGCGTCCCGCCCGGGGCGCAGGGTCAACGCGAGGGCGGTCCGGTCGAGCCGGGCCGCCCTCGGCCTCGGCCTGACCACGGCGTACCTCAGCATCATCGTGCTGCTGCCGATGGCTGCGCTCGTCTGGCGCTCCACCGACCGCGGCGGCAGCAATTTCTGGCAGGCGATCAGCAACCCGCAGTCGGTCGCCGCGCTGAAGCTGACGCTGATCGTCTCGGCGGTCGTCGTCCTGCTCAACGCCGTCTTCGGCACGATCGTGGCCTGGGTGCTCGTGCGCGACGACTTCCGCGGCAAGGCGGTCGTCAACGCGGTGATCGACCTCCCCTTCGCACTGCCGACGATCGTCGCCGGCCTGACGCTGCTCACTCTCTACGGGCCGAAGAGCCCGGTCGGCATCGACCTGGCCTTCAGCCGCTACGGCATCGGCGCCGCGCTCCTCTTCGTGACGCTGCCCTTCGTCGTGCGCACCGTGCAGCCGGTGCTCTACGAGCTCGACCAGGACATGGAGGAGGCGGCCGCCTCGCTCGGCGCGCCGCCGCAGCTCATCTTCCGCCGCGTCATCCTGCCGGTGCTCGTGCCTGCGATCCTCTCCGGCGTCGCCATGTCCTTCGCCCGCGCGATCGGCGAGATCGGCTCGGTCATTCTCATCTCGGGCAACCTGCCCTTCAAGACGCAGGTCTCCTCGGTCTACATCACCGGCCTCATCGAGAGCGGGAACACGCCGGGCGCGGCCGCCGTCTCGGTGCTGCTGCTCGCCATCTCCTTTGCCACGCTGCTCGGCATCGGCGCGCTCCGGCGCTTCACGACGAGGCACGATGCGTAGCCGGCTCTCCCTGCGCATCACGGCGCTGCTGTACCTGCTCGCGGTGCTCGTCGGGCCGGTCGTGATGGTCTTTTACCGGGCGCTCGAGCACGGCCTCGGCGACTTCTGGGACTCGATCAGCAACGGCGCTGCGCTGCACGCCCTCTGGCTGACCGTGCTCATCGCGCTGATCGCGGTGCCGCTCAACACGGTCTTCGGCGTCGCGCTCTCGCTGGCGATCGTTCGGCGCAAGTTCCCCGGCAAGGGCATCGTCAATGCCTTCGTCGACCTGCCGCTCGCGCTGTCGCCCGTCGTCGTCGGCCTGGCGCTGCTGCTGCTCTACGGCCGGCAGGGCTGGCTCGGGCCGTGGTTCACCGACCGCGGCCTGCAGATCGTCTTCGCGCTGCCGGCGATGGTGCTCGCCACGATCTTCATCTCGCTGCCGTTCGTCGTGCGCGAGGTGGTGCCCGTGCTCCGCGAGATCGGCGACGAGCAGGAGCAGGCCGCCTCGACGCTCGGCGCAGGCTCGTGGCAGACGTTTCGCCGGATCACTCTGCCGGCGATCCGCTGGGGCGTCGCCTACGGCGTCGTGCTCACCGCGGCCCGCTCGCTCGGCGAGTTCGGCGCGGTCAACGTGGTGTCGGGCCGGATCCAGGGCAAGACCGAGACGGCGACGCTCTACATCGACGCTGCGTACCTCGACTTCGACCAGAAGGGCGCCTACGCCGTAGCGGTCGTGCTCGCCCTGATCTCGGTCGTGATCCTGATCGGGATGAGCGTCTTCAGGCCCACGGAGGAGACAGCATGAGCATCACCGTCCGCAACGTCGGCAAGCGCTTCGGCGACTTCGTGGCACTCGAGGGCGTCAGCCTGGGGGTGGAGACCGGCTCGCTGACGGCCCTGCTCGGGCCCAGCGGCAGCGGCAAGTCGACGCTGCTGCGCTGCATCGCCGGCCTCGAGACGCCCGATACGGGCGAGATCCTGATCTCGGGCGAGGACGTCACCGACGCGCCTCCGCAGCAGCGCGGCGTCGGCTTCGTCTTCCAGCACTACGCCGCCTTCAAGCACATGACCGTGGCGAAGAACATCGCCTTCGGCCTCGAGGTGCGCAAGCGGCCGAAGGAGGAGATCGAGCACCGCGTGAACGAGCTGCTCGAGCTGGTGCAGCTGCAGGGGCTGGCGAAGCGCTACCCGGCGCAGCTCTCGGGCGGCCAGCGGCAGCGCATGGGCCTGGCGCGCGCGCTCGCGGTGGACCCGGAGGTGCTGCTGCTGGACGAGCCCTTCGGCGCGCTCGACGCCCGCGTGCGCAAGGAGCTGCGCGCCTGGCTCCGCCGTCTCCACGACGAGACGCACACGACCACGGTCATCGTCACGCACGACCAGGAGGAGGCGATGGAGGTCGCCGACCAGATCGTGCTGATGAATCGCGGCCGGATCGAGCAGATCGGCGGGCCGCGCGACCTCTACGAGCATCCCGCCACCGAGTTCGTGATGACGTTCGTCGGTGAGGCGAACCGCGTGGGCGATACGTTCGTCCGCCCGCACGATCTGACGCTCACCCTCAGCCCGGTCGACGGCAGCGAGGAGGCGAGGGTCGAGCGGCTCGTTCACCTCGGCTTCGAGGTGCGGGTCGAGCTCGTGCGTCACGACGGCGCGGAGCTGTCGGTGCAGCTCAGCCGGGACGAGGCCGACCAGCTGGAACTGGAGCCGCGGCAGATCGTCTATGTGGCGGCGAGCAGAGCGCGCGTGTTCACGTAGGTCATCCCTTTGGCTCGCGAGCGTCGGGCCGGGCGGCGAGCTCGACGATCGCCGCGGGCAGCGTGCCGCCGGCCAGCTCGGCGAGCGTCACGCCCTCGAGCACCGCGTGCAGCGCCGCGCGCACTGCGACCCACACGTCGGCCAGCGGCTGCGCAGAGCCCTGGTAGACGATCGTGCCCGGCCGCGTGCCGCGGACGCTCGCGGGCGGCCCGTCGACTGCGCGGATCACGTCGGCCAGCGTGATCTCGGCGGCGGGCCGCGCGAGCCAGTAGCCGCCCTCGGCCCCGCGTTGGCTCGCGACGAGCCCCGCGTGCCGCAGGTCGACCAGGATGTTCTCGAGAAACTTGAGCGGGATCTCCTGGGCCGTGGCAACGCGGTCGCCCTTCACGGGCTTGCCGGTCGCGGCACCGGCGGCGAGCTCCGTTATGGCGCGGATCGCGTAGTCCGCCTTGGCGGAGATGCGCACCCGCCCATTCTGGCGGAACAGGCTCAGGCGCCGTCGCTGAACGGCTCGAAGCGGGCGGCGCACTGACGGCAGAGCGCGGCGTGCGCACCCCGTCGCGGCGCGCCCGGCTCCTCGTAATTCGAGCGAAGGCCCAGTATCATTGCCGCTCGAAGCAAGTCGGATTCTGACCCGCTGGCGAGAGGGGACGGGCGATGTTCAACGGTGCCAACACTGGGTTCATGCTGCTGGCGACGAGCCTGGTCATGCTGATGACGCCCGGCCTCGCCTTCTTCTACGGCGGCCTCGTCGGCAGATCGAGCACGCTGACGATCATGATTCAGAGCTTCGCCTCGATGGGCATCACCACCGTGCTCTGGTGGCTCGTCGGCTACTCGCTCTGCTTCAGCGGCGACTCGGGCGGGATCTACGGCAACTTCGACCTCGCGTTCCTGCGGACGGTCGGCCCCCAGGATCTGTATGCGCCGTCGGGAATCCCGCTCGTCGTGCTGATCGCCTATCAGATGATGTTCGCGATCATCACGCCGGCGCTGATCACCGGCGCCTTCACCAACCGCGTCTCCTTCAAGGCCTATCTGATCTTCCTCGTCGGCTGGCAGCTGTTCGTCTACTTCCCGTTCGTGCACATGGTCTGGGGCGGTGGCATGCTGGCCGACTGGGGCGTCCGCGACTTTGCCGGCGGCCTTGTCGTCCACATCTCGGCGGGCTTCGCCGCACTCGCCTCGGTGTTGTACGTCGGGCGCAGGCGCTTCAAGGACTCGCCGCACAACATCCCCTTCATCGCGCTCGGCACGGCCCTGCTCTGGTTCGGCTGGTACGGCTTCAACGCGGGGAGCGAGCTGAAGGTCGACAACATCACCTCGTTGGCGTTCCTGAACACCGACCTCGCCGCCTCGTTCGCCGCCGTCACCTGGCTGTGCATCGAGTGGTGGCACAAGAAGAAGCCGCACTTCGTCGGCCTGCTGACCGGAGCGGTCGCCGGGTTGGCGACGGTCACGCCGGCCGCCGGCTACATCCCGATCTGGGCCGCGGTGGCGATCGGGATCGTTTCAGGCGTCGTCTGCTATTTCGCAGTCCAGCTGAAGAACAAACTCAAGTGGGACGACGCTCTCGATGTGTGGGGGGTGCACGGGGTCGGCGGCCTGCTGGGCATCCTGCTGCTCGGCCTGTTCGCGAGCACGAAGATCAACCCTGACGGCGGGGTCGGACTGATTCACGGCGCCTGGTCGTTCTTTGGCAAGCAGGCGGCGGCCGGGTTCGGCGCGGCGGCCTACGCGTTCGGTTTCACGTACCTGTTCCTGGCCGCGATCAACCTGATCACGCCGGTTCGCGTCAGCGGGGCCCATGAGATCGGGCTCGACGAGGCGATGCACGGCGAGAGCGCCTACCTCCTCGACGACGACAACGGGTCTGCGCCCGTCCCGGCACCGGCGACCTAGGAGCTCCGGGCGCTCGTAGCTCGGCCGGGCTAATGTCCCAGCAGGTCGTGGTAGATGGCGTCGTGGGCGCGGGCGCAGGCGTCCCAGGTGAAGCTGCGGGCGCGCTCGAGGCCGCGGGCGGTGAGGGTGTCGGCGCGAGCCAGCGCGTCGAGGATGCCGGCGGCGATCGCCTCGGGTGAGGTCGGGTCGAAGAGCGTGGCGGCGTCGCCGGCCACCTCGGGCAGCGATCCAGCGTTGGCCGAGGCGACCGGGCAGCCGGTCGCCATCGCCTCGAGCAGCGGCATGCCGAAGCCCTCGTAGAGGCTCGGGAAGACGAGCGCGGCGGCGGTGCGGTAGAGCCGGACGAGCTCCGCGGCCGAGACGCGGCCGCGCACGTCGACGCCGTCCGGCGCGGGCTGCCCCTCGTGGCCGGAGCCGGTGAGGACGAGCCGCAGCTCGGGCCGCTCGCGCCGCACCAGGGCGAGCGCCGCGAACAGGCGCGCGTGGTTCTTGTGCGGCCAGCGGTTGGCGGGATACAGCAGGAACGGCTGGCGGGCCAGGGCCGGGTCGGGCGTGAAGCGCTCGTGGTCGACGGCAAGGTGGATCGCGCGCACGCGCTCGGGCGCGAGGGCGTAGCGCTCGATCAGCTCGGCGCGGGCGTGCTCGCTGATGGTGAGCACGAGGCGGCTGCGCTTGATCGTGGCGCCGTAGACAGCCCGGCGGTAGGCGAGCTCGGCGCGCGAGAAGAACTCGGGGAGCAGCTCGTGCTGGATGTCGAGCACCGTCGTGGCGGCGGGCGGCCGTTTCACCGGCGGCAGCATCACGCTGAGCGGGAAGTGGATCGCGTCGAGACGGTCGACCTCGAGCGCGCGGCGCAGCGGCCAGGGGGCGACGGCCGCCGCCGTCATCGCGGCGATCCGGCCCGCCATCGTGCGGCTCGCCCGGTACGCGGCGACGACGCGGGTGTCGAGCGGCCCGCCTGCGTCGGCCGCGATCGTCGGCACGAAGACGGTGTACTCGAGGGTGCCGACCCGGCCCAGAGCCCGGCACACCTCGCGCGCGTACGTCTCGCTGCCGCCGACGATGCCGGGCACCAGGGTGAGCAGGCTGATCCCGACGCGCGGCATCCCGCGAGCCTAGCGCGGGCGCGTGGGCGGGCGGGTGCGCCCCGGGGCCGCTGGGCCCCGGCGCCCCCGACACCCCGGCGCCCCCGGCGTCCGGGCGTCCGGGCATCCCGGCACCCCGGCGCCCCGATCTACACTCGGCGCCGTGGTCGGCCTGCGGACTCCCTCGCTCGTGGTGGTCGGGGTCGTGGCCTGGCTGGGCGCACTGCTTGCCATCGACCGCGCCGTCCCGCTGGCCGGCCAGCTCGCCCTGGGCGGGGCGACGCTCGCGGTGCTCGTCGCCGTGTGCATCCCGCTCGGCGCGGAGCGGCGCGCGCAGGTGGCGATCGTCGTCGCGGTCGCGAGCTGCTTCGAGGTGCTCGGCTCGATCATCTGGGGCGTCTACCGCTACCGGCTCGGCAACCTGCCGGTGTTCGTGCCGCCGGCGCACGGGCTCGTGTACCTGGCCGGGCTGGCGCTCAGCCGTACCCGGCTGTTCGTCCACCGGCCGCAGGTGCTGGTGCGGCTGGCGCTGGTGGGAGCCGTCACCTGGGGAGTCCTCGGTCTGACCATC
>JANXXF010000299.1 GCA_025350775.1 Actinomycetes bacterium | reverse complement strand
ATGCCCGGAAAGAACGGGATTCCCGGGCCGAAGCCACGAATCGCCTCCTCAGCGAACTGATCGAACCGTTGGTCATAGCACGACGGCGCTGGCCCGACCAGCCGCTCATCTGACTCCGAACGCACGAAGGGCCCCTTTCAGGGCCCCCGGCTGGGTGACGGGATCCTTGGATCTCGCTGCACTCATTATGCAGCATGACCCGCGCGCCGCAGTCACCCGTTCGAGGTGGTGAACTCCGAGACGAAGGGCGCCATCCACTTACACACTCAACTCGGAGTCCCGACCATCACCGCAGCCTCGCTCTCGCTCGGATCCGTCCGCGCAATCACGGTGCGGCACGGCTCGCTGGCGCTCGGGTTGATCGCCTGGTGCGGCAGCCCCGCCGGCACGAAGACGAAGTCGCCGGCGGCGGCGCGCGTCTCGTGCTCGAGGCCGGCGCCCCAGCGGATCAGCGCCTCGCCCTCCAGCACGTACACCGCCGTCTCGTGATCGGCGTGCGTGTGCGCCGGGCCGACCATGCCGGGCGGGAGCACGCCGATGTGCATCGCCAGCCGGGTCGCCCCGACCGCCTCCTTCGACACGCCGTGGAAATAGGTGAAGCCCTGCGGCTTGTCGACGCCGTCCGCTGCGCGGACGACCGCCACCCCGGGTACGGCCATCGCTTCCTCCTTCGCTCGAACCGGTTCGCGCGACTCTACAAGGGCACAGCCACGGACGAAGCCTAAGATAGTCCGGTGAAGCTGCTCGTCATCGGCCTGATCGCCGGCGTGTTCAGCGCGCTGTTCGGCGTCGGCGGCGGCCTCGTGATCGTGCCGCTGCTGCTGATGTGGCTGAAGTTCCCGCTGCGCGGCGCCACCGCGACGTCGCTGGGCGCTGTCGGCATCACCGCGCTGGCAGGCGTCATCACCTACGGCCTGCACGGCGAGGTCAAGCCGGGCGCGGCGCTGCTGCTCGGGCTGCCGGCGGCAGCGGGCGCGTACTACGGCGCCGGGCTGCAGCAGCGGATCAAGACGCGCACGCTCAGCATCCTCTTCGCCGTGCTGCTGCTGGCGATCGCCGTGAGGCTGTTCATCTGATGTGGAAGGAAGTGCTGGTCGTCTTCATCGGCCTCGGCGTCGGCGTGCTGTCGGCGATGTTCGGCGTCGGCGGCGGCGTGCTGTTCGTGCCGACGATGACGCTGATCCTCGGGCTCACTCAGATCCATGCGACCGCGTCGTCGCTGCTCGCCGTGATCCCGACGGCGCTCGTCGGCGCCTGGCGCCAGAACAAGTACGGACATGTCTCGTGGCGTGCCTCGGTCTTCATCGGGATCGCCTCGATCGCGGGTGTCGTCGGCGGCGCCCAGCTCGCGCACACCGTCCCCGACTACATCCTGCGGCGACTCTTCGCCTGCCTCATCGTCTACACGGCAAGCCAGCTCCTGTGGCGCGCCTGGAAGACACGGCCGAGCCTGCAGGCCACGGCCGGCGAGGAGCAGGCATGAGGCTGCGGCGGCCATCGCGCAAGGCCGTGTCGGCAACGGTGGCCGCTGCCGCGGTGGCGGTCGCCGTGATCGCGACCGTGAGCGCGAAGGGCGGCTCGGCGCGGGTGGTGCCGCGGGCGTCGGCGGTCGCCGTCGAGGTGTCGCGGCCGGGGCAGCCCGCGCTGCGCTTTGCCACCGCCGTGACCGGCCGTCCCGCCGTCGGGGCGAGGGCGATCGCCGTCCCGCCAGACGGCTCGCTGGTGCGCGTCGCCGCGGCGCGGGCGGGTGCCACAACCGGGCCGGATGCGGTGGCCGGCGTGGTCGCGGCCGTCCGCGTGGAGCTGCTCGACGGCGAGGTCGCCGTGGAGGCGCTGACGGTGAGCGCAACCGGCGCCGCGGCGGCGACTGGAACGGCAACGACCTCCCTCTCGATCACCGGCCTCACGGTGCTCGGCACCGCAGTCGCAGCGCGGGCGGGCAGCCGCATCCCTGTCGGCGATTGGGCCGTGCTCGAGGTGGGCGCGCCGCGCGGCCGGGACAGCGGCAGTGACGGCAGCAGCACGGTCGACGCGCTCCGCCTGCAGCTGGTCGCACAGCACCGCGGCGTGCCGGCCGGCACCGTCATCGTGATCGGCCGCGCCGGCGCCACGGGCACCCCGCCCCCACAGCCGCGCACGGCTGCCGCGCACACCGCAGCCCGCACCGTCGTCGTCGCCGCGGCCCCGGCCTTCGTCACCCCCGGCGGCCGCGCCTTCCCGCTCGCCCGGCGCACCCCGGTGGTCGACACCTTCGGCGCAGCCCGCGCCGGCCTCGAGTGGCATCACGGCATCGACCTCTTCGGGCCGCGCGGCACACCCGTGCTCGCCGTCGCCAGCGGCACCCTGTTCGAGATCGGCTGGAACGCCCGTGGCGGCCACCGCCTGTGGTTGCGTGATGCAGCAGGCACCACCTACTACTACGCCCACCTCGATGCCTTCACCGCCGCCGCGCGCACGGGCGCGCGGGTGCATGTCGGCCAGCCGCTCGGCACGCTCGGCTCATCGGGCGACGCCGAGCACACGCCGCCGCACCTGCACTTCGAGGTGCACCCGGCGGCGCTCGCCCCGCTCGGCTACGACGGCGCCGTCAACCCGACGCCGTTCCTCGCCGCCTGGGCGCACGGGCGCGACCTCCGCGTCAGCGCGACGCCGACGCTGCCCGTCCGTAGCGTCGCCGCCGGGCACGCGGCGGCGATCCTGCTGGAGGCCGACGACCGATGATCCGCAACCGCCGCACCGGCACCGGCCGCGCCAGGGGCAGCCGCACGCTCGCCCGGGGCGGCCGCAGGCTCACCCGTCGCCGCCTCGCCAGTGCGGCCGCGCTCACGGGCGTCGCCCTCTTCGCGGCACTCGCCGGCGGCTGCGGCCGCGGGAGCACGCCCGCGAAGACGACGGCCGCGCCCACCGATCAGGTCGTCAAGGGCACCGGCTACACCTTCACCGCGCCGGCTCGCTGGCGCCCGCTGGCCACCCCGCGGGGCATGAACGTCTCGGGCGCCGTGTGGCAGCTCATCACCGTGGGCGAGTACAAGCTCGTCAAGCCGTACGCCCCCGACCGCTTCGAGGCGACCGCTCGCGAGCTCGACGGCGTCGCAGCCAGCCTCGCCGCCGGACGCAAGGGGAAGGTCATCGCGAAGAAGACCCTCACCGTCGCCGGCCGGCTGGTGCGCTCGTACCGGATCACCTACACCGTCGGCGACGAGAGCCTCACCCAGCAGGTCACGTTCGTCCTGCGCGGCACGACGGAGTGGCTGCTGGTCTGCCGGCGGGCCGCCAGCGATCCGGACGAGCCTTGCGCCGCCCTGCTTTCCTCGTTCACGCTGACGGCGGCCTGAGCCGGTGAGTGCTGACGTCCAGCTCGCGCTCGCGCTCGTGATCACGATCGCCTCGGCGTGCCTGCTCAACTGGGGCTACCTCGTCGAGCACGGCGCCGCCTCGCTGCTGCCGCCGCTGTCGGTCAAGCGCCCGCTCGCGGCTGCGCGCCTGCTGCTGGCGAGCCGTCGCTGGCTGCTCGGTTTCTGGGCCGAGGTCGGCGGCTGGTCGCTCTACGTCCTCGCGCTCGCGCTCGCGCCGCTCGCGCTGGTGCAGGCCGCGTCGGCAGGCGGCATCGGCGTGCTGGCTTTCCTCGTCAGCCGCCTGGGCAGCGCGAGGCTCCACCGACGGGAGCGCCTCGGCGTCGCGATCGCCGTCACCGGCCTCGCGCTGCTCGGCCTCTCCCTGGGCGGCGGCGCCGAGCACGGCAGCTCCGGCGACTGGGTCGCCGTCCTCGCCTGGGTCGGCGGGTCGTTCGTCGTGGCCGCGCTGGCCGTGCGGCCGGGCGACCGCGTGCTCGGCGGCGGGACGAGGTACGGCATCGCCGCGGGCATCCTCTTCGCCGCCGGCGACGTCGCCACCAAGTCGGTCGTCGAAGGCGGTGGGCGAATCGCGCTGGCACCGCTGATGCTCTCCGCCTACGGCATCGGCACGCTCGTCTTGCAGATGGGCTTCCAGCGCGGCAGCGCGCTCACCACGGCCGGCCTCGCGACACTGCTGACAAACGCGGTGCCGATCGCCGCCGGCATGTCGATCTACCACGAGCCACTGCCCGGCGGGGCGGCCGGCGCCGCGCGCATCCTCGCGTTCGCCTGCGTCGTCGTCGGCGCAGTCGTGCTCTCCCGCGACGGGCACGCCGTCAGCGCGCCCACTGCTCCGGCCGCTCCCGGCCCTCCCGTAGCGTCCGCGGCGCCATGACCCGCTGGACGCACCTCGTCATCCGCTTCCGCTGGCCGGTGCTCGGCGTGTGGCTGGCGGTGCTCGTGCTCGGGCTTGGCGCGTCCACGCAGCTCTCGAAGCTGCTCTCCAACACCTTCACCGTCCCGGGCACCGACTCCGAGCACGTCCGCACAACCCTCGAAAAACACTTCGGCGACCGCAGCGACGGCGCCTTCACCATCGTCTTCAAAGTCAAGGACGCCGACGCGCCCGGGCTGCGCGCCGACCTCGCCGCCCGCGTCGAGCGCGGCGCCAGCGTGATCCCGACCGGCAAGGCGGCCGAGCTGCGTAGCGCGAGCCCGACGCTCCTCTACCAGGACGTCACCACGAGCCTCCAGCTCGCAGCCGCGAAGGGCTACACGTACCGGCTGAAGAGCGCGATCGGTGCCCCGCCCGGCGTCACCGTCTACGTCACCGGCGCTGCCGCGATCCAGCGCGATCTCGACCCCATCTTCGCGAACGACCTGAAGAAGGGCGAGTCGATCGCCCTGCCGATCGCGCTCGGTGTGCTGCTCGCCGTGTTCGGGCTGTCGTGGGCGGTCGCGATCCCGTTCCTGTTCGCCGGCGCGACGATCTTCGGGACGCTCGGGCTCGTCTACCTGATCGCCCACGAGATGACGATCGCGACCTACTCGACGAACCTCGTGCAGCTGATCGGCCTCGGCATCGCCGTCGACTACTCGCTGCTCGTCGTGTACCGCTTCCGCGAGGAGCTCGCGCGCGGGCTCGACCGCGACCAGGCCGTCGTGCGCACGATGGAGACGGCCGGGCGCGCGGTCATCTTCTCGGGTGGCACCGTGGCGATCGGCCTGGCGATGCTGCTCTTCATCCCGCTGCCGTTCATCCGCTCGATCGGGCTCGCCGGGTTCCTGCTGCCGGTGCTCTCGATCGTCGCGGCGGTGACGCTGCAGCCGGCGCTGCTCGCCGTGTTCGGCGAGCGCGGGGTGCGCAAGCATCACGTCAGCCCGTGGCTCCGGCGGCATGGCCTGCCGCTCCGCGAGCTCGCCTCCACCACCGACGTCGACCGCGGCCTGTGGGCGCGGCTGGCCCGCTCGATCATGAAGCGCCCGGCAGTGTGGCTGGCCGGCGGCGCGGCCGTGGTGATCGCTGCCGCGGTTCCCGTGTACGCCCTGCAGCTGACGCCCGGGTCGACGACGGGCATCCCGCGCTCGCCCCAGTCGATGCAGGGCTTCGACCTGTTGCGCGACGCGGTGGGCCCGGGCGCGGTCTCGCCGTCGCAGATCCTTGTCGACGCGGGCCCCGGTGGCAACGTGCTGGCAGCGCCGATCGTCGCCGGCATCTCCCGGCTCGAGACGGAGCTGCGTAAGGACCCGGAGGTCGCGCAGATCTTCTTCCTGCCGAGCGGCCGCTTCGTCGACGCGAGCGGGCGCTACGCGCAGGTGATGGTGGCCGGCCACAGCGACTACGGCTCGAAGCCGGCCCAGAAGTTCGTCGGCCGGCTGCGCCACGACATCATCCCGGCCGCGAGGTTCCCTGCCGCTGTCGAGGTGCTCGCGGGTGGCGGGCCGCCGCAGGGCGTCGACTTCCTCCACCGCGCGTACGGCGCGTTCCCCTGGCTGGTGCTCGCGGTACTGGTGCTGACGTACCTGCTGCTGCTGCGCGCGTTTCGCTCGCTGCTGCTGCCGCTGAAGGCCGTCGTGCTCAACCTGCTGTCGGTGGCGGCCAGCTACGGGATGCTCGTCGTCTTCTTCCGCTGGGGGTTCGGCTCGCACCTCGGCGGCATCTACCAGGTCGACCAGATCGAGGGCTGGATCCCGATCTTCCTGTTCGCGATGCTCTTCGGGCTGTCGATGGACTACGAGGTGTTCCTTGTCTCCCGCATGCGCGAGTCGTGGGACGACGTCCAGGACAACACGCGCGCCGTCGCCCACGGGCTCGAGCACACCGGCCGCATCGTCACCGCCGCGGCGATCGTCATGGTGGCCGCGTTCTCCGGCTTCATCGCCGGCTCGATCGTCGGCCTTCAGCAGTTCGGCGTCGGCCTCGCCGTGGCGATCTTCCTCGACGCCACCGTCGTCCGCGCCATCCTCGTGCCGAGCCTGATGTCGTACTTCGGCCGCTGGAACTGGTGGCTGCCGGAGAGCGTGGCGCGGATCGCGCGCGTCAAAGCGTCACCGCTGGCACCGGCGCCCGGGCAGGCCCCCGCGCCTGCTGCCGGCGACTGATATCAGGCACCTGGCACTTTCTGCCGTCGCCAGAATGGACAACTCGTCAGACCGCAAGCCAGCGGCTAGCGTGTGCCCATGAATCTCCGGCGTCTGCTGGCGCGTCTCGCCAACGGCAAGGCAAAGCCGTACCAGCTTCGACAGCTCGTCCGACTCGTCGAGCGCTACGCTCTCCGCATGGAGGACGACCGTTGAGCGACTACCACATCAACGTCTTCTACAGCAATGAAGACGCCAGCTTCATCGCCGACATCCCCGACCTCGACTCGTGCTCTGCCTTCGGGGTAACAGCCGAGGCGGCGCTCGCCGAGGTTCAGAAGGCGAAGGCGGCCTGGCTCGCATCCGCCGCAGCTGCCGGCAGGCCGATCCCGGAGCCGCGCTACCGGCCCGCGATCTACACGCGGTAACGACCGCCAGGCACGCACGACCCCCGCGTTCGAACGTACCATCGCCGGTATGCGCTACCGCAAGACGATCGACGTGGCCGCGCCGCTCGACGACGCCTTCGCGTACGTCGCCGATTTCGGAAGGGCCGCCGAGTGGGACCCCGGCCTGCGCGAGTCGCGCCGGCTGGAAGAGGGGCCGCTTGGTGTTGGCAGCGCCTTCCATATCGTCGCGGACGTGGGCGGCAAGGCGCAGGAGTTCCGCTACACGATCACCGCGTTCGAGCCGCCCCGCCGCGTCGTGATCGAGGGCGTCGGTGAGCAGGCGACCTCCCGCGACGAGGTGACGTTCGCGCCGGCCGGCACCGCTGCCGGGTCCGGCACCGTCCGCGGCACCCGTGTCACCTACGACGTCGACCTGCGCTTGCGCGCCGCGCGCCGCCTCGCCGAGCCATTCCTCGGCGGCTTCATGCGCAGCCTCGGCGACAAGGCCCTGGCCGGGTTGAAGCAGCAGCTCGACGCGCGCGCCGCGGGCTGACCTCCCGCCGCGCGCCAACGTCCACGCAGGCAGCCCGCCCCGCCGCGCCCCGCCCCGCCGCGCCCCGCCGCGCGCCCCCTACGCGATCGAGGCGGCGATCTCCTCGTCCGACGCGAGCGAGACGCACAGTTCGCACTCGTCGGGGTGGAACTCCGGCACGACGCCGTGCTGGAGCCACGCGTCGACGATGAACGGCACCGTGCCGCGGCGCGTGCTGACGTTGAACTCGCCCAGCCGCGGCGTCGCGAGCGTCGCGAACGCGACCGCAAGCCCGTTGCGCGTGCCCTCGATCACCTCGACGTTGACGCGCTCCTGGATGGCCGGCCCGACGGGCGCCATGCAGGTGCAGCCGAGCAGGATCGTGCCGACGCCCGACTCGTCCGCGACCTGCTGCACGCGCGCGGCAAGCAGGTCGATGATGTCGCTCTCGTGCCGCTCCATGCGGCTCTTCACGAACGCGTCGGTGCCCGCCTTCTGCAGCTCGGCCTCGGGCAGCACGTGCTCGACGCGCAGGCAGCGATTCCCGCCGGGCGAGTTGTCGAGCCGCTCCTTGTAGAGGTAGTTCATTGAGAGTGGCCAGACGGTGACGATCGAAAAGTCGCGCGTGCCGTTGGCCGATGCGGCGACGATGCCCGACTCGCCGGCGCCGATCACGGGCACGGGCACGGCGGCGCGGATCTCGGCCATGCCGTAGTCGGCGAAGGTATCGATGAAGATCGCGTCGCAGCCGTCGGCGACGGCGCGCTCGGCAGCGTCGATGTGGCCGAGCGCGACGAAGAAGCGGTCGTACGGGTTGCGCGCGAAGCCCGGGACGCGCATCGGAATGCGCACCACCTCGACGTCGGAGCCTTCCGGGGCGCGGAGCAGGGGGCGCTCCTCGGAGCCGGACGTGATGATCGCGAGCCTGGGCATGGAGCGACGATAACAGGGGCGAGTCAGGTGGCGAGGGAGCGCGGCCGGGTCAGAGGCCGAGGACGAGCGCGAGCGCCTCGTCGACCGCCCGCAGCTCGGTGGCGTTGAGACGGCCTGCCGAGGCTCCGAGCCGGCCCACGCTCACGGCGCTGGTCTGCTCGACGAGGACGCGCGTGGTCGTGCCTGCGAGCTCGATCGCTGGCCGGAACAAGCGCGGCGGCGCCGAGGTCGAGGTCGGCGCGACGAGCACGGTGGAGAGGGCGAGCAGTTCGTCCGACTGGACGACGACGCCGAAGCGGGCGCCACGCTGTTTCGCGCCACGCGCCTCCTTCAGGCTGCGCAGGCGGAAGATCTCACCACGAACCACTACTCCTCCGCCCCGCCCCAGATGACCGCGATCTCGTCCAGCTCCATTCGTATCCGCAGGGCTTCGGCGAGGTCCGCGGGATCGGCGGCTGCGGCCTCGGCCTCGAGCCGGACGGAGCTCCGTCGGCGGCGACGCTCCGCGGCCTCGTGCAGCGCGAGCCGGATGGCTTCGGAGTCGGTGCGGCCCTCGTTGCGCAGCAGAGCGAGATCGTCCTCGGAACGGTCGTCGAGCCGGGCCTGGACCGTGCGCGCCATCCCCGCACCGTACCACGATATGTACTACAGGACTGTGTCGTCTTCGCGCCGCTTCACAGCCCCGCGGCCCGCCCGCGCTCGACGATCGCCAGCGCCATCTTGCGCGACGCCTCGTCGATCATCTCGCCATCGTGCACCACGGCGCCCAGGCGCGCGTCGCCGTGGGTCGCCACGCGATAGGCCTCGACCAGCGCGAGCGCCTGCTCGAACTGCTCGCGCGACGGCGAGTAGACCTCGTTGAGGATCGCGATCTGATCCGGGTGGACGGCCCACTTGCCGTCGAAGCCGAGCCGCTGCGAGCGCGTCGCCACCTCGCGGAAGCCGTCGAGATCCTTGATCTGCGTGTACGGCCCGTCGATCGCCTGCTTGCCGAAGGCGCGGGCCGTGGTGAGGATGCGAGACAGTGCGTAATGCCACTGGTCGCCGGGGTACAGCGGGTCGATCGCGCCCACCGAGAGCTGGACGATGCCGAGCGACGCGGTGTAGTCGCCCGGCCCGAAGACGATCGTCTCGACGCGGTCCGAGGCCTGCGCGATCTGCTCGACGTTGACCATGCCGCGGGCGGTCTCGATCTGCGCCTCGATGCACACGCGCTGCGTGATGCCGTGCTCGGCCTCGAGCTGGTTCAGCAGGTGGTGGACGAAATGCACGTGGCTCGCGTCCTCGACCTTGGGCAGAACGAGGCCGTGCAGCTGCTCGCGCGCGCCCGCGACGATGAGCTCGATGTCGCGGCGGCACCAGTGCGTCGTGACGTCGTTGACGCGCACTTCGCGGGTCGCGGCCCGCCAGTCGAGCTCGGTGAGAGCGCGCACGACCTGCTGCCGGGTCTCGTCGGTGCGCTCGAGTGGCGACACCGCGTCCTCGAGGTCGATGAAGACGGTGTCGGCGGGGAGGCCCGCGGCCTTCTCGAGCATCTTCCAGGATGAGCCGGGAACGGCGAGGATCGAGCGGCGGAGGCGCGGCGGTGTCATGGCGCAGACCCTACCGGGCGGCCGGCTGCAGCTTCTCGACCAGAGAGCGAACCTTCGTGCGCGACGTCACCCGGAAGATGCGCGCGACGACGCCGTCGCTAATCGCGATGCCGGCGGAGCCGATGACGCGGCCGCCGGGGCCCGCCATGAAGCAGGTGACGCCGGCCGGGCGCGCAGTCGTGGCGACGGCGCAGACGATGTCGGTGCCGCGCACCCGGTACACGCCGCCGAGCCGCGCGCCGATGATGCGGGCCGTGCGGGAGGCACCGGCGTCGCGAGCACGCGCCTGCGTGAAACGGGTGACGAGCGCGCCCTGGCCGCGCCTGTCGTAGCCGACGAGGATCGCCTCGCCGTCCTCGGCGAGACCGACCGCGTAGCTTCCTGGCAGCGGCGCAACGGAGGTCGCGAGCAGCAGGCAGAGGATGCCGGTCTTGGCGCCGTTGGCCGTGACCGCACAGGTGACGCGCGAGCCCGCGATCCGCAGCGTGTCGCCGATGCCGATCTCGATTACGGACGGGGCGGCGGCGGCGCGGGTGCGCTGGGCCACGACGGCGTGCTGGGAGGCAGCGGCACGGTGAGCGGCCGGCCGTCGCGCCGTCGTGGCCCGCGCCGGCTGCGGCTCCTCGACGCGCATCTTCGCGTGCCGGCTGCCGTCGAAGCGATAGATGCCGACGCGCTGCGGTGTCATGGCGATGCTGTTGGAGTTCTTGCGCGGCCCGTGCGTGTCGACCCGGCTGCAGGTCAGGCCGGGCTGGAGCCCGACGCGGCCGACCGTGCAGAGGATGTCGGTACCGGTGACCTTCCAGCTCCCGCCGACGTCCGTGACGTGGACGGTGCGATCGAGCGGGGGCGGCGTCGATGGCGAGGGCGTGGGCGAGGGTGAGGCGCCACGCACCGCCTTCACACGCCACACCGCCCTGTTGCCCTTCGGCTCGAACTTGACGACGATCGCCTCGCCGCGCGACGAGAGCGCGACGCCGAGGCTGCCGGCCGGCTCCTTGCCGTCCTTGCCGGCGAGCGAGCAGAGGATGCCGCTCTCGGTGGCGGTGCCGCTGGCGACGCAGCGGATCGGCGTCCCCGAGATGCTGGCGGTGTCGCCGAGCGCGACGGTGAACGGCGCTCGCGGGACGGCGGCAGCCGGCCCGGCCAGCGCGAGGATGCCTACAACGGCAGCGATCGCGGCAACGACCCTCACCTCACCTACCGTACCGACCCGAGCGCCTGCCGGAAGATCGCGTCCTGTCCGAACACGTCGAGCTCGCGCGACAGCTCGTCGCTCTGGGTGCGCAGCTCCACCATGGGCGCGACAACGGCCACGCCGTCCACTGCGATCTCCTCGAGCCCGTCCGCCTGCTCGTGCCTGAGCACGACTTCACGCTCGAGGCGCGCGCGCAGCCACCCGGCGAGGAGGTGCGCTTCGGGGCGCGGCCCGCGCACGCGCAGCTCGCCGATCTCGTCGATCCCCGGCCAGAGGGCGGCCAGCACGCGCCGCCACGGCTCGGTGCGCCGCCACGCGAGATCGCTGACGATCGTCTGCTCGGTGACGGGGACGAGCTTCGCGAATGCGCGCGGCACGTTCCGCCACTCGCCCGAGTCGACGACCATCCGGTCGGCGAGCCCCGTGAGCTGGTCGAGCTCGTCGGCGCCGAACGGGGGCTCGCCGCGCCAGCGCAGGAACACCGGCAGGTCGGAGACGAGCAGGGGGGCGACAATGCTGGCGGGCGCGATCGCGCGCTCACCGCGGAGCCGCAGCAGGACGACCTCGGTGGCGACGTCGCGTGAGAGGCCGGCGACGTCGAAGCGGCGCAGCGCCAGCTCGGCGTCGATGCCGCTCGCGGCCGCGTCCGGATCGGGGACGAGCAGGATGGTGCGCGACGGGTGCCGGTCGGCGAGCCCGTCGAGCGTGGTGAGAGCGACCTCCAGCCAGTCTGGCGGCACCCAGGCGATGTGGGTCATCACGCTCGTGCGCAGGGCCGGCTGGCTGTCGCGGGCGTCGCTCTCGACGCGGAGCCGCGACAGCGCCCGCGCCACCGCCGAGAGGGTGGTGTCGCTCTCGCTCCAGTCGCTGCCGAGAAGATCCATTGCGGCCGTGCCCCTAATGCCGTCGCCAGGAGCGGCCGTCGCGGTGCAGCAGCTCGTCGGCATCGGCGGGGCCCCAGGTGCCCGCGGGGTAGTTCGGAAAGCCGGGCCGGTCGCGCTGCCAGGGCGCCACGATCGCATCGACGAGCTTCCACTGCTCGGCGACCTCGTCGGCGCGGGTGAAGAGCGTCGCCTCGCCCAGCATGCAGTCGAGGATCAGCCGCTCATACGCCTCGGGCAGGCCCGTGCGGAATGCGCCACCGTAGAGGAAGTCCATGTGCACGGTGCGCAGCGCCATCCCCTGCCCGGGCACCTTCGCCGCGAACGCCAGCGACACGCCCTCGTCGGGCTGAACGTGGATGAGCAGGACG
>JANXXF010000273.1 GCA_025350775.1 Actinomycetes bacterium | reverse complement strand
AGGCCATGCTCGAGGCCGAGCAGGACGGCCTCGCCGACCCCGGCGAGTACACCGACGCGCTGCACCGCCAGGTGCAGCTGCTCTCGTCGATCGTGGACGACCTGTTCGAGCTGGCGCGCATCGACGCGGGCGCCCTCACGCTCGACCTCGAGCAGGCGTCGCTGACGGCGATCGCCGGCGCCTGCCTGCGCGGCTTCGAGGCCGAAGCGCGCACGCGGGGCATCCAGCTCGAAGCCGATTTCGATGCGGCCACCCCGTCGGTGCGCTGCGCGCCCGACAAGGTCGAGCGCGTCCTCTGCAACCTGCTCACCAACGCGCTGCGGCATACGCCGGCGGACGGGGCGGTCGCCGTCGTCGTCCGCGGCGAGGGCGGGCAGGTGCTGGTCGCCGTCGACGACAGCGGCGCGGGCCTCGCCCCCGGCGCCGAGGAGCGGATGTTCGACAGCTTCTGGCGTGGCGACGCGGCGCGCAGTGCGGATGGCGCCGGGCTCGGCCTGGCGATCGCGCAGGGCCTGGTGCGCGCGCACGGCGGCCGCATCTGGGCCGAGAACCGCCCGGACGGCGGCGCGCGGGTCGCGTTCACGCTGCCGGTGTGATGGCCATACTCCGGGTATGACGACACCGGCTTCGAAGCCCAACGATTCTGTGACAGCTGCCTTGAACCTGGTTGCCGACGGCGTCGAGTGCGCAAGTGTCGACGAGTGGCTCGCTACAGCGGCATGCTCCACGCTTGGGCGCAGCGAGTGGCAGCCCGCTGCACCGTCACTGTGATGAGCACCTGACGCGCGCCTTACGAGTGCCTTAAATGCCCCTTCCCGGGCTTCGCGAGCGGGGTCGAGGGTGCTACAACGATCGTATGGCAACGCCAGAGCAGCCTCGCGAGAATCTCGGTCAGCGCCGCCTCGGCCGTGGCGCGTTCGTCGGCATCGTCGCCGCGGGCGTCGGCACCCTCTTCGCCGGCGGCGCGATCTCGCGCGCCACGGGCAAGATCACCCGGCCGCTCGCCGACAACCTCGGCCTGGCCGGCATCGTCCCTACATCCGGCTGGCGCATCTACACGGTCGCCTCGACGATGCCGCGCTTCGACCCCGCGACCTGGCGGCTCACCGTCGGCGGCCTCGTCGAAAAGTCGCTCTCCCTCTCTTACGCCGACGTGCGCGACCTCCCGCGCGTCCAGCAGGTCTCCGACTTCCACTGTGTCACCGGCTGGATCGTCAAGAACGTGACCTGGACGGGCGTCCGCATCGACGATGTGCTGAAGCACGCGCGGCCGACCGCCGCCGCCACCGCCCTCAACTTCGTCTCCTCCGAGCGGCCCTACGAGGACACGCTCACCCGCAAGCAGGCCGCGTTGCCGGACGTGCTGCTGGCCTACGAGCTGGACGGAAAGCCCGTCCCGCGCGAGCACGGCGCGCCCTTGCGCCTCGTGATCCCCGACATGTACGGCTACAAGAGCGTCAAGTGGGTCGAGCAGATCGACCTCGTCGACGTGCCCGAGGACGGCTACTGGGAGCAGCGCGGCTACGACCGTGACGCCTGGATCGGCCGGTCGAACGGCGCATGAGCAGCGCGACCGGCTCAGCGACCGGCTCCGCCACCGGCCCCGCGGCCGGCCACCTACCGGGCGCCACGCCGACGCTCCAGCCGCCCGCCCCCGTCGCGTCGGCAGCGGTCGGCCCCCGCTACGTCCGCCGCTTCACGCGCACCGAGCGCTCGCTGCACTGGGTGCACGCCGCCGCGTTCTTCGTGCTGCTCGGCTCGGGGCTCGTCCTCTACCTGCCGCCGCTCTCGAGCGCGGTCGGACGCCGGCCGTTCGTCAAGGACGTCCACTGGTGGACGGCTGTCGCGTGGGCCGCGGCGATGATCCTGGTCGCGGTGCTGGGCAACCGGCGCGCCGTCGCCCGCACTGCCCGTGAGGTCGACACCTTCGACGCCGACGACGCCCGCTTCCTGCGCGGTAACCTCAACGCGCCGCAGGGCCGCTTCAACGCCGGCCAGAAGGTCAATGTCATCCTGACGGCTGCGTTCGCCGTGCTCTTCGCCGTCTCGGGCGCGCTGCTGTGGCTCGGCGAGCGCGACCATGCCTTCCGCCTCGCCGGCACCGTCTTTCTGCACGACGCCCTGATGTACGTCTCGCTCGTCGTGCTCGTCGGGCACCTCTACCTCGCCGTGATCTACCCGCGCACACGCCATGCGATGCGAGGCATCACGCTGGGGATGGTGCGCGAGGACTGGGCTCGCGAGCACCACGCGAAGTGGGTCGCCGAGCTGGACGCCGAGGCTGCGGAGCGCGACCGCTAGCCGCGCGACACGGTGCTACCGCTTGGCGGCAGGCTTGGCCTTGACGGCCTTGGTGACCTTGGTGAGGAAGGGGGCGAGCTTCTTCTTCTCGCGCTCCTTCTTCTTCTTCTGACGGTCGTTCGCCCAGCGAACAGTTTTACGATCTCCACGTGCCATAGAGCGGGCACTCTACCTGCGCGGCGCCGGCTGCGTCGCGCAGGTAGTGAAATTGCCGCATGACATCAGCAGAGGTGCGGGCGGATGTTTGGGCCGTACTGAGTCCCGGGGATACAGTGTTCGTGGCGAATACCACCCTCAAGCCCTGGAGACTCGAAATGAAACGTTCTATGACGCTCATTGCCTTTGCCGTCGTTGGTGTCCTCGCATTCAGTTCCCTGGCGAGTGGGAAGTCCGCTCAGACGTCGGCGAACGTGATGACGTTCCGCGCGGCGCTCAACACCGGCCAGGTTGTCCCGCATCTCAAGAACGCGAACCCGCGCGCATCAGGGCACTTCACCGCCACACTCACGGGCACGACGCTCAAGTGGACGCTGACGTTCTCTCATCTGTCAGGTCCCGCGATGGCCGCTCATATCCATATGGGCGCGCGTGGGAAGAACGGCATGGCACTCGTCGCACTGTGCGGACCATGCAAGTCGCCGATCAGCGGAACCGCCAATTCCGTGCCGGACGACGTGGTGGCGCTGATGAACTCGGGTGCGTACGTGAATGTCCATACCGCGAAGAACGCCGAGGGCGAGATCCGCGGCGAGGTCACCGTCGCTCGCTGACGACGGGAGGCTGGTCGGCCGTCGCGTCTACCGGGCGCGACGGCCGAGCAAGCCGTTGGCATGACTCACCAGCTGCACGGCCGCTACGCCTCGACCTGCACGCCGTGCCAGAACGCGACCCGGCCGCGCACGTTGTCGGCCTCGGGCTTCGTCTCGGGGTAGTACCAGGCGGCATTGGCATTGACGGCGTCGCCCACGACCACGTCGTAGTACGAGCAGGTGCCCTTCCAGCCGCACACCGTGTGGTGGTCGCTGGGGCGGAAGTGCTCCGTCCGGATCGAGTCCGCCGGGAAGTAGTGGTTGCCTTCGACGACGACCGTGTCGTCGCTCTCGGCGAGGACTTCTCCGTTCCAGAGTGCGCGCATCGGGCCAGCCTAGCCAGCGGGAGCTAGCCGGGAGATCGCACGCGCGAGGCCCGTCGCGGTTACTCTCCCTCGCGTGACACCGGGGAAGCGCGTGAGGGCCCTCGTCGCACGGCTCGCCGAGCCGTTCGGGCTGCTGCCCCTGCTCGTGTGGCTGTACGGCAACCTCCTCTACGGCCGAGCTCGGCTGCGCGCCGTCGGCTCCGACCGCGAGCCGGGCGACGGGCTGCCCGTGCCGCCGCCCCGCCTGCTCTTCCTCGTCACCAACGAGTGCGACCCCGACTGGTACTTCGAGAGCGGCGCCGCCGCCTCGTCCTCGCTGCTCGAGCTGCTGCGCCGCCACGACGTGGACATCGCCGTTGCTGCGCCCATTCTCGACTTCGGCTGCGGCTGCGGCCGCGTGATCCGGCGCTGGCACGAGCTGGGGGTCGAGGTGCACGGCACCGACGTCAACCCGAAGCTCGTCGAGTGGTGCAGCAAGGGCCTGCCGTTCGCGCGCTTCGCCGTGAACGGCCTCGAGCCGCCGCTGGCGTACGAGGACGGGAAGTTCGGCCTGGTCTACGCGTTCTCGGTGTTCACGCACATGCCCGTCGAGCTCGAGGCGGCCTGGATGAAGGAGATGTGGCGCATCCTGCGGCCCGGCGGCCACCTGGTCGTCTCGACTCACGGCGAGGCGTACCTCCACCGGCTGAACGAGCCCGAGCGAGTCTCATTTCTTGCCGGCCACACCGTGGTGCGCCGCGGCGCTGTCGCCGGCTCCAACTGGTGCACGACGTTCCACCCGGAGCAGGCGATCCGGCAGCGTCTGGCGCGCGGCTTCGAGATCGTCGACTTCGTCCGCGAGGGCGCGAAGGGCAACCCGGTGCAGGACGTCACGCTGCTGCGGAAACCTGTTTGACGGGCGTCCGGGCCGATAGGGATCCTGCCGCGGTGGGTCCTGCAGCCGTGGATCCTGCCGCTGTCGCCAGCCGCGCCGGCACCGAGAACTTCCCGATCGCGTCGGTGCTGTTCCCGCGCGCCGTCCGGCCGCACCTGCGCGCCGTCTACGGCTTCTGCCGGCTGGTCGACATGCTCGGCGACGAGGCCGAAGGCGACCGGCTGGCCTTGCTCGACGAGCTGGAGCGCGAGCTCGACGCCTGTTACGACGGCACCCCGACCTGGCCGGTGCTGGCGCAGCTGCAGCCGACGATCCGGGCCTGCCGGCTCGACCGCGACCCGTTCTGGCGGCTGATCGAGTGCAACCGCCAGGACCAGCGCGTCGCCGCCTACGAGACGTGGGCCGATGTCAAGCAGTACTGCACGCTGTCGGCCGACCCGGTCGGGCGCATGGTGCTCGGCGTCGTCGGCAAGGCGGGGGAGACGGCTCTGCTCGCGGCCAGCGACGACGTGTGCACCGGGCTCCAGCTCGTCAACTTCCTGCAGGACGTGCCGCGCGACCTCGCGCTCGGCCGCGTCTACCTGCCCGCCGAGGAAATCCGCCGCTTCGGCGTGACGGCACTCGACCGGCCGAGCCCGCAGCTGCGCGCGCTGCTCGAGTTCGAGGCGGCGCGGGCGCGCAGGCTGCTCGCCGGCGGTGAGGCGCTGCGGCGCGGCATCGGCGGGCGGCTGGGCCGGGCGATCGGCCTGTTCGCGCGGAGCGGCCTCGCCGCACTGGACGCGCTGGACGAGGCCGGCTGGGACATCTTCACGCAGCGGCCGCGGCCGTCGAAGGCGCGGCTCGCCCGGGCTGCAGTCAGGGCGGTGGTCTCGTGAACGTCGAGGAGGCCTACGCGGAGGTCGAGCGGCTGACGCGCGAGCGCGCCAAGAACTTCGCCTTCGGGATCATGGTGCTGCCCAGGCCGAAGCGCCGCGCGATCGCGGCGATCTACGCCTACGCGCGGCTCACCGACGACATCGCCGACGG
>JANXXF010000261.1 GCA_025350775.1 Actinomycetes bacterium | reverse complement strand
CGTTCTCGAGGGCGGCGCGGATGTTCGGTGGGAGAGCGGCGATGGCGCGTTGCGCTACTGCCTCGAACTCGGCAGTCGTCATCCTGGTGCCGTGACGTCCCCGCCGAGGATGTCGCGCAGGCGGGCGAGGCCGCTGAACATCCGGCTCTTCACCGTCCCCAGTGGCACGCCCAGCCGCTCGGCGATCTCGGTCTGCGACAGCCCGCCGTAGTACGCGAGCTCGAGCGCCTCGCGCTGGTCGGGGACCAGCCGGCGGAGGGCGGCCTGCACGTGGCGGCGCTCCTCCCGGGTCGCAGCCTCGTCGTCGGTGCGGCCCTCGCCGGCAGGCTCGAATGTCTCGTCGAGCGGGTCGGTGCGGCGCCGCTGCTCGCGGCGCACGAGGTCGACGGCGCGCCGGTGGACGAGCGTCAGCAGCCAGGTCGAGGCCTTCGCCCGGTCGGGCCGGTAGGTGGCCGCCGTGCGCCACACTGCGAGGAACGCGTCCTGGACGGCATCCTCGGCGAGCGACGGGTCGCGCAGGATCCGCAGCGCCAGGCGATAGGCCAGCTTGCCGAAGCGGTCGTAGAGCGCGCCGAGCGCCGCCTCGTCGCCCCGCGAGACCAGGGCGAGGACCGCCTCGTCGGAGAGAAGTGCCAGATCCATGGTCGGAGTCACCACCATGCACTTGCAGGGTGCGCCGGGCGAACGCTAACACGGTGAGAAGGCCTGGGTCGGCCGTCCGGGCTTGGTGCCGGGCTCTAGAAGAAGTACGGAGCCACGTCGAGCGCCCCGAGCCCGTACCAGACGCCGAAGGCGAAGCTGGTCGCGCCGAGCACCGGCACGAGCCTGTCGAACGAGCGCCGAACCCGCGCTGTCGACAGCGCCGCGCCGACGCCGGTCGTCAGGGCGGCCATCGACACGGCCGTGAACCCGGCGAATAGCAGGAGGGCCGAGACGGCAACCACGTGGTCGTGGATCGTGGCGAGCAGCAGGACACCGACGCCCGCGCTGCCGCCCAGGCCGTGTACGAGGCCGATCCCGTACGCCTGCAGCGGCGAGCGCGCCGTCGCCGAGCGGTGGGCGTGCTGATGGGACTCGCCGGCCTTGTGGAGATGGAACTGGCGGCCGCTGTCAGCACCGGAGGTCGCGTGGGTATGGACATGGGCATGGCGGAAGGCGCCGCGCCGCCAACGCGCGAGCAGCCACACGGCAAGGGTGACAATGACAAGGCCGACTGCCGCCTCGGCGCCCTTCTGAACGGGTTCGGGGAGGTACGCCTTGAACAGGACGATCGGCAGCCCGAACGCGAACAGCGTCGTCGCATGGCCTAGGCCCCAGGCAATGCCGAGCCGCGCGGCGGCCCTGCTCGACCGGTCGCGACCGTTGGCGACGAGCGTCGTCACGGCAGCCAGGTGGTCGGGATCGGCCGCGTGGCGCAGACCGAGGAGCACCGCTAGCGCGAGCACGACCATGACCTTCGTCCCGTCGGACAAACCCGCGATCGAACTGTCGATTCCGAACATGGTCAGCTCACTTTCGGGAAGGCGCGCGCGGTCATGGCGATGCCCGCGGCGAGAATGACGATGGCACTGGCGGCGGGCAGCAAGCGGACGATCGGCCCGTCGAAACTCATCCTCCGAAACGCCTTGCGGGCGAACACGGCGACGAGGCCGATCGCGGTGATCGTGAGCGCCAGCCCGACGCTGAAGGCGACGATCAGGACGAGCCCGAATGCGACCCGATGCAGGGAGATCGCTGCCAGGAGGACGACGAGCGCCGATGGGCAGGGGAGCAGGCCACCGGAGATGCCGACCGCGACGAGGCCCCGCCAGCCCGGCGTCTCCGGAACGTGGCTGTGCTCGCGGCCGCCGTGCGAATGGGTGAGCCCGCCGTGCGCATGGGTGTGCGCGGAGCTAGAGACGGAGCCTCCTTGCCGTGAGACCGGGAGCGTGGCGTGGAAACGTCCAGGCGAAGCTGAGGCCGCGGCCGCGGCGGGCGTCGGCGCCGGAGTACGCCGTGCCGCAACTCCACGCCCGAGCACCAGGCGGGATGCTCGACCGGCACGTGCGCCGATCGTGTGGAGGTCGCCGAGGCGGCCGCGCAGCCGGCCGAGCAGCACCGATCCGCCGATGGCCACGACGAGCACGCCAGAGGCGAGGTTCAACCAGGGGTAGAGCGTGTCGGGGACGATCAGTTCGGACAGCGCGAGGGTGACGCCGCCGAGTGCGAACACGCCGATGGTGTGAGTGAGCGTGACGATGCCGCCGAGCGCGGCCGCGTGGCGTGCCTTGCCGCGCTGGCCGACCAGGAACGCCGCGACGATCGTCTTGCCGTGTCCGGGCGACAGCGCATGGGCCATCCCCCAGAACAGGGCGATGCCGATCGACGCGAGGATCACCAGGGGTGTCAGGTGGCCGCGCCCGATCAGGCGGGCGAAGCCGTGATCGGCGACGCGGTCGGGCGCTTGCAGGGCGCTGCCGGAGGTGAGTTCGGGGGGCGAGGCCGGCCCGGTGCCAGGATCGATCGTGGCGGTGGCGCTCGTCACATCCAGCGGGTCGGAGAGGAGGTCGCGAGGGTAGGCGCGCAGCGCGTTGCTCCGGCTCGTGGAAGGCGCCGAGGAGACGGGGGTCGACGCGCCGCCCGACGCCCGCACGACGATCTCCTTCCAGCCGATCCGGTTCGCGTAGTTGGCGTCGCGGTAGGCGAGGCGGGTGCCTGCGGCCGCAACGTGCGGGCCCTGCAGCAGCACCTCGAGTCGCGTCGTGCGCAGCCCGCCGGAGCCTTTCGGGAAGGCGAGGGCGTGGCGGAGCGGCTCGAGCACCGCCGGCTCGCCGTTCACGGTGAGGTGGACGTTGGCAGCGATCTGCCGGGCGTACGCAGCGCCATCGATGCGACCGGCCTGGAAGGTCGGGATCTCGGCCATGTCCAGGACGTAGAGCACGTAGACGCGGTCGCCGGCGATCTCGACCTGGCTGTAGCGGTTGATCGTGAAGTTGCCGAGCGGGTGCGCCATTGCTGCCGCCGGCCAGGCGAGCAGCGCGGCAGCGAGCGCGGCGAGCGCGAGCAGGCGCTTCACGACGCGGTCCCCGCCCGCGCGACCCGTGACCACAGCACCGAGAAGTGCGGATTCAGGGTGAGGGCGCGGCGGAAGTTGACGCGGGCGGCGGCCGGCCGGCCCGCGCAGCGCTGCGCCATGGCCAGGTGGAAGACCTTGAGCGGGTCGGGCGTGCCGAGGCGCAGCGAGCGGCCAGCCCACACGAGCCCGGCCGCGCAACGACCGGTGCGGGTGAGCGCCCAGCCGAGGACGTCGTCGCCGTCGATCGAGGGACGGTCGGCGCGGGCGGCGCGGGCGCGGTCGACGACGGTCGTGAGCCGGATGCCATGATCGACGTCGTAGAGGGCCGCCTCGAGATCGGTACGGACGCCGTTTGCGGCGAGCAGCCGCACGATGACAGCCATCAGTGCGACCTGCTTCGCCGCGAGTGCCGTCTGCCCGTGAGTGGCGTACAGGTCGCCGAGGGTGCCGACGAACTGTGGGAGTGGGATGCGGTCGACAGCGCGCCGCTCCAGCGCGATCGCCTGCGCCGTCCGGCCCTTCGCCGCCTCCACGAGCGCGAGCTGGTCGAGCGCGTAGACGTACCCGGGGAAGACGGCGAGCGCCTCCCGGTACAGGCGCTCTGCAGCGGCGGGCCGGCCGCCGTTCCAGTAGAGCTTGCCGAGCTGCACCCGTGTCCAGGCCATCGGCTCGGGCTGCCCGTTGGCGGCGTCGATCGCGAGCCGCATCGCCGCCACTGCGCCCGACCGGTCGCCTCGCAGCTCTCGCGCATACGAGATGCGCGCGTACGCGGAGAGACTCGGACGAAGGCGCGCCATCGTGTCGAAGGCGGCGAACGCCTCGGGGTAGCGGCCAAGCTCGATGAGGGCGTCCCCCACCACGCCGTAGTTGCGGGCGGTTGCCGCGGAGATGCCAACCGCCGTGCGGCCGAGCGCCAGGGCAGCACGGAACTCGTGACGCGACAGCGCGAGCGAGCCGAGGCCGCTCGTCGCGAGCATGTAATTCGGCGCAATCTTGAGCGAGCTGCGGAGCGCCCCGTCGGCCTTTGTGTAGTACGACGAGTCGCCGGTCTCGCGGGCACGCTGCTCGTACGCGAGCCCGAGCAGGGCCAGCGACTGCGCGTCCTTCGGTGTAAGCCGGATGCGCGACTGGAGCTCACGCACCAGGCCGCGCGTGTCGATGCCTAGCGCGAAGCCCGCCTGCAGGGCTGGCGCCGCATCGGGGTCAGTCGCAGCCCGGGCGGCCTGGGAGGCGCCGTCGCGCAGGACACCGCCGAGCAGTGCGGCGGCGGTCGCTAGCGTGAGGGCTGCGGCGCCAACGGCGATCCGGGTGCGAATGTGGATGCGGGTACGTGCCAAGGGACGGTCTCCTGGTGGGGAGGGGCGGGTGGGGGCCGCCGTACGGGCCGGCCCCCCGTTGCTGCCGGGTCGGGCTACTTCGTCGCCTTCGTGTTGGCGAAGCCGGACTCCGGGTCGGCGAGGTACGGGAACGACGCGGTGAACGCCTTGTCGTTCGCGTCGACGCCATCGCCGAGCGGCACCTTCTTTCCCTTGAGGAAGCCGGCCACTGCCTGCTCCTCGATGTCGATCACGTCGTCGGCGAGCCGGCGGCCGTTCGGGAAGCCGCCGTTGTCGCCGCCGAGGACGCCCAGCCGGCTGATCTTCTCAGCTGCCGTCACGGGGATCGACAGGTTGATCCTCAGCTCGTCGGCCGGGGTCGCGCCGGTGAACGTGACGTCCGGGATGCCTGTAAGGAGGACGGCCTTCAGGTCGTCGCGACCCGTTTCCGGCACACCGAGCTTGTACAGCTTGTTCATCACTGCGGCCAGGATCGGCGTGGTGTAGTACTTCTCGAACCTCGCGTCCTGGGCGGGTGTCGTAGCGTTCCAGGCGTCCTTGAGGCCGGTCGGAATGATGACCTCGTTGACCAGCGGGTTGCCGAGGCGGGACACCTGCGTCCAACCCTTGCGGAGCTTGCCCTTGACAGCGATGTTCAGGCGGTCGGTGGACGACCAGACGCCGACGGTGTGCTTCTCGGTGTCGATCTGCGAGATCGGCACCTGCAGCGCAATCGTGTGGACGGCGTAGCCGGACAGGAAGTCCTTGCCGCCACCCTCGCTGCCTGTGCCCTTGCGGAACGCGACGAGGTCGAAGATCGCCCCGACGTCGCCGAAGAACGGATCGTCACGCTGACCGGCGAACACGGTGGTGCCGTCGGAGAGCACGTTGATTGCCTTGCTGACGGCGCCGGCGTAGTCCGGCACCTGCCGCGGCCCGATGTTGTTCGGCGGCGTGGTACCCGTGCCGACGAGCTTGCCGTTGCGAGTGACCGTGTACGTCTGGACGGTGTTGCCGAGGAAGAACGGGCCCGTCGCTGTCTTGAAGCGGAACCGCCACGTGACGTCGGGCCTGCCGTCGCCGTTGCGGTCGATGAAGATGTTGTAGCGGGCGGTGTTCGAGAACGTGTAGTAGTTCGGCCCGGCTGCCGGATCCTCACCGGGGATCCAGTTCGAGATGAGCGTCAGCGTGTCCGGCTTGTCGGGACTGCGGAACGCGTAGAGATCGGTGTTGTCGGCGGTCGGGTCCTCCGAGATCAACGGCGCCTCGCGATGGCTCGACGCGGTGGACGGGCTCGGGCCGGGCCCGGTGAGAGCGAGCGACAGCCCGAGAGTCAGCGCCCCCGCCGCTCCGAGCAACGCAACTGCTGCCTTGGTACTGAATGCGGTCTTCCTACGCATCTGTTCAACTCTCCTTTTCCCCGCTAACGGCCGGGTCGGGGCAGATAGGGGCGGTGATTGGTGGCTGGCCGTTGGTGCCGTGTCACCCGCCCACGCTGCATTGCGGTGGACTCGGCGCTGATTCGGCGGCGAGCGCCGATCGGTTCGGGGCGGGTATCGGGCCGGCTGCGGCCCAGCGCGGCGCACGGTGGGTAGAGTGCGGTCATGGCTACGTTCCCGCAGGTCGTCAACCAGCAGATCGCCAACGAGTTCGGCGCATCGCAGCAGTACGTCGCGATCGCCGTCTACTACGACGCGCAGACGCTGCAGGGCCTCGCCGCGCATTTCTACCGTCAGTCGGTGGAGGAGCGGAACCACGCCATGATGCTCGTCCAGTACCTGCTCGACTCGGGTGACGAGGTCGCCATTCCGGGCGTCGAGGCGCCGCAGACCGCGTTCGCCGACGCGACGGCGCCGGTCGCGCTCGCGCTTGCGCAGGAGAAGCGCGTCACCGAGCAGATCGTCAACCTCTCCCGGGTCGCCCGCGAGGCCGGCGACCTTGTCGGCGAGCAGTTTCTGCACTGGTTCCTGCAGGAGCAGCGCGAGGAGGTTGCCAGCATGTCGACGCTGCTCGCGATCATGGAACGGGCCGGTGACAACCTGTTGCTTGTCGAGGACTACCTTGCCCGCCAGCAGGTCGGAGACGGCGGCGGCGCTGCCGGCGCGCCCGAGGCTGCCGGCGGGGCGCTCTAGCCTCGAGCCGGGGCCGCTAGCGGAGGTGCTCGCGGATGCGCTCCGCGACGGCTTCCAGCTCGACCTCGGCGCCGGTGACCTGCTTGAGCAGGTTGTGAGCGTCGAGCCGCTGCCCTTCCGACCAGAGGTCGCGCAACAGGTTTCCGGCCTCGCGGCGCGCAAACCAGGTCGTCCCGTACTCGTGCTTGAGGTGCGTCCGCATCTGGGCCTCGAACGCCCACGAGCGCAGGTAGTTCGAGACGTAGAAGCCCGGGTCGATGTCGGAGAGGTAGTCCGTCGGGCTCGGCTCGATCTTGAGCGCGTCGCCCAGCAGCTCGACGTAGCGTGACCTCAGGTCGCCGATCCGCGCGGCCGGTGTGCGGTGGAACTCGAGCTCGTAGAGAAGCTTCGCGCAGTAGCGACGCACGAAGAAGAGCAGTGTCGCGGCGCCCTCCCAGGCGAACTCGTCGATCCGGGGGAAGTCGAGGCGCCGGTTCAGCCAGGCGGGCTCGTCGGTGAGGTGCTGGAGCAGCATCGCCCAGCCCTCGGTGACGGCGTTGTCGCCGAGCCGACGTGCCTCCAGCGGCAGGTCGGCCGAGGTGTGGGCGAAATGCTCGGTGTGGCCGGCCTCGTGGAAGAGGGCGCGCCAGTCGTCGGCGCCGCCCATTGGCTGGATCACGAGCATCACTTTGCCCGGCACCTCGATCGGCGAGCAGAACGCGCGCGGCGACTTGTTGGGCCGTTGCTCGTCGTCAAGGAACACGGCCTTCGTGCGGATCTGCTCCTCGAGGTCGATGCCGAGGTCGAGCAACGTCTTCTTGAGCGCCGGCACCATCAGGTCGGCCTTGAAAAATGGATCCCACTCGGGGGCGCGCATCACGCGCACCGTGTCGTAGCGCTGCGCATCCCGCAGGGAGACGCCGGCGCGGTCGCGGAAGAGCTTGTCGGCCGACTTCTCGTACAGCCGCTCGGTGGAGTCGAGGAACGCGCGGCACTGCGCCGCGAGCTCGTCGAGCTTCAGGCCGAAGCCCTTGTAGAGATCGAGCGTGGTCGCGGCGCCGAGGCTGCGGAGCGCCTGCTCCTCGACCGCGAGCGCCTCGAGGTGCAGCGGGTTGAGGTGCTGGTCGGTGAGGTCGTTGCGAGCGCGCTCGGCCTGCGCGCGCTTGTCGCGATCGGGCTCGTTGGCGATGGTCGGGCGCAGCATCCGGAAGCCGACCTGCTGGCCGCCGAGGTCGGCCTCCAGCGACGCCTCCAGCGCCGCGACCCGTTCCGCGTGCTCGCGCGTCAGCCCGCCGAGGTAGCCCTCGCAGGCGAAGCGCCAGAGTTCACGCATCCGGAACGATGGCTCGGCCGCCGCGGCGGCACCCATGCGCTGTGCGGACGCGAGCGACGTCAGGTCGGCATGCTCGGCGTAGATCTGTTCCAGCTCGAGCTCGTCCTTGTGCCCGGCGAAATGGAGGTAGTACTCCTCGTCGAGCCGGGCGATGAAACGGTCGGCGCCGGTGCGATAGCGGTCGAGCTCGGCGGCTGTCGGCACGGATGGGGGCACAGGCGTCGGCACGGATGCGTAGGATACCCGGCGTGCGCGAACTGTCTTTTCGTACCGAGCGCTCCACGGAGCTCATCGACATCACCGCCCGGGTTCGTGACCTGGTCGCCGAGATCGGCACCGGCACGGCTGCCCTTATCTACGTGCCGCACACGACTGCCGCGGTGACGATCAACGAGAAGATCGACCCCGTGCTCGTCGAGGACCTCGAGGTCGCGCTCACCCGCCTCTCGGGTGACCCCGACC
>JANXXF010000245.1 GCA_025350775.1 Actinomycetes bacterium | reverse complement strand
GCACCTCCGGCGGTACGTGCGCGAGGTGGTCGAGGAGAAGATGGACCCGGCGCTGAAGGTGCGGCTGGCTGCGCTGCGCACGCCGCTCGTTTAGAGGCTTGATGTGAATTAGCGCCCCCGGCGCGGCGCCATGCCGCCCCGTCGTTCCTCGCCCAGGCCTCGGGCCTGGCCTGCGGACGCCGTGACACTCTGGCTTGGCCCGAGACGGCCCCGCTGGGGGCGCTAATTCACATCAAGCCTCTAAACGAGCGGCGTGCGCAGCGCAGCCAGCCGCACCTTCAGCGCCGGGTCCATCTTCTCCTCGACCACCTCGCGCACGTACCGCCGGAGGTGCTCCTCGAAGCGGTAGCGCTTGCGGCAGTAGCCGCACTCGTCCAGGTGCCGCTCCGCCTCGACCATCTCCTCCTCGGTCAGGTCGCGATCGAGGTACGGCTGCAACAGCTGCTCGCACTTCAGGCAGAGATCCTGCTCGGCCGGAGCCGCCATCTACTCGCCTCCCACGGTGGTCTCGGCAAGCTCCCGCTTGAGGATCCGGCGGCCGCGATGGAGCCGCGACATCACCGTGCCGACAGGGATGTCCAGGATCTGCGCGGCGTCCGCATAGGTGAAGTCGCCGATGTCCACCAGCACGATCACGTCGCGGAAGTCGTGGGGCACCGCCGCGAGCGCCTCGACGATCGAGTCCTGCGAGAGCCGCTCGACGACACGATCCTCCTCGGCGTTGCCGTCGGGCGTCGACTCCTCGAGCTTGTTGTAGAGGAAGTAGTCGCCCTCCTCCAGCGGCTGCATGTCGGGGGTGCGCTGCACCCGGCGGCCGCGGTCAATGTTGAGGTTGGTGAGGATGCGCAGCAGCCAGGCGCGCAGGTTCGTGCCGGCCGCATACGACTTCCAGCTGCGAAACGCCCGTGCGTAGGTGTCCTGCACCAGGTCCTCGGCCTCCTCGCGGGAGGAGACGAGCCTGCGCGCCACGCGGTATACCTGGTCGGAGAGGGCGAGCGCCTCCTCCTCAAAGCGCACCCGATCGCGCGCTTCCGCGGCAATCCGACGCGCGGCAAACCCGTCCGGCAGCTCTTCCGACATTTCGGGCGAGGCTAGCAGCAGCGTCACGAGCCGTGCAACGCGCGCCGACGGCGGCCTATTCCCGCGGCGGGGCCCTAGAACTCGAGGACGCGAAAGCCGCCGAGCGACATCGCCGAAAGCAGCGCGTCGCGCGTCGTCTGCTCGTCGTCGTACGAGAGCACGACGACACCCATCAGGTTCGCGTTGGCGTACTCGAGCCCCGGGTGATCCTTGAGCACCACGCCGAGGCGGTTGACGCACTTCTCGCAGCGGATGCCGGTCACCTGCAGGGTCTCTGTCTGGACGCTCATCGCAGGAATCCTACCCCTCGGGACCGGGCTCCGACCGGCTGGCAACCGTGAGCCGGAACGAGCCGACGGTGCACAGTAGGTGCCGCAGCAGCGCGACGAGGAACAGCGACGCCCCCACATCCTCGAGGAGCTCCTCGACCACGCGCGAGTAGTGCGAGACGGTCGGCACGGTGACGCCGAAGGCCGACGCAACGCTGTCGTACGCGCCGAAGCGGCCCTCGAGATAGTCGAGCGCCACGGCCAGGATGTAGCAGCCGATGCCGGCCACGAACAGGGTGCGCGTCCAGGGCGCGCGCCGCGTGCGGAAGACGATGTGGGCCGTGACCAGCATGGCCGCCGTGAAGATCGGCACGAAGATCACTTGCCACGCGTAGCTCGGGAAGAAGCTGACGTCGTTCTGGAGCGCCGTGCCGATGCGCTCGTGCAGCGCGGCGCCATCGTCGACGCCGACCCAGGTGAAGAACCCCAGCGCCACGCCCCACTCGAAGCGCGCCCAGCGGGTTTCGGCGCGGCGGGCATGCAGGTAGAGGACGAGCGCGACACCGGCGATGGCCAGCTCCTGCACGCTCGAGGCGAAGTTGTGAAGGCTGTCTTCACGGCCGACGTTGGCGACGTCGCGCAGCGACCCCGAGCTGATCCAGTGACTGCGGTTGCCGACATAGTCGAGCGCGGAGAAGGCGAAGGCGCCGAGCACCAGCCAGCAGAGGAGCTTCCAGGGCGCCCGATCACGATCGAGGCTCCGCTCGAACTCGACGGTCATGCCCGGCGCACCCCGTGAACGGGCCGGCCGGCTGCCTCCCAGGCGTAGTACGAGACGCTCGGCCCAAAGGAGCGCTCGAACTCGACCACCTTGGGGTTGCGCTTCACCTGCTTGGCACGCTCGGCGTGTCGGAGCAGGTTCGGGTCGTCGTTCTCCTGCCAGACGAGAATGAGGTGCGCCGCAGTCATGAAGCGCGCGACGAACGAGCAGCCCTCGGCCGGACACGGGAACGGGGCGGTACTGACGCAGTACCAGCCGGTGTGGTCCTCGCTGCCGTCGTCCTTCCAGATCTCCTCGTCCTCGACGAGCTCGTCGTCGAGATCCAGGACACGGCCGACCCCGGGCGCTCCGCTCTCCACGGGCGTAAGGCTAGACGAACGCGGCGACGGCCATGGCCCTACGGCCTGACGGGCTGCTGCCCGAGGCGGAGCGTCAGCGTGAGCTTCCTGGCACCCCGGTAGGCCTCGACCGCGACCCTGTCGCCGGGCTTGCGGTGCGAGAGCACTGTCCGCAGCCGCTCGAGGCTGCCCATGGCAACGCCGTCGACCTTCGTGATCACGTCGCCGCCGAGCGTGTAGCTCTCGCCGGCGACGACCGCCTCGGTGGAGCCGGCCCTGAGCCCCGCCTTCGCCGCGCCGCTCCCGGGCTGGACGCGCTCGACGAGCAGGCCGCGATCGACCGAGAGCCGGAAGAGCTTGGCCAGCTTCGCCGTGATCGGCCTGACGGTGACGCCGATGAAGGCCCGCTCGACGCGGCCGCTGTGGATGAGCTGCGACGCGACGCTCTTGACGGTGTTGATCGGAACGGCGAAGCCGACGCCGACGTTGCCGTCGCTGCCGTTGCCGGTCTGGATCTGCGAGTTCACGCCGATCACCTCGCCCGCCGCGTTGAGCAGCGGCCCGCCGGAGTTGCCATGGTTGAGCGCCGCATCGGTCTGAATGACGTGGTCGATCGTGAAGCCGTTCGGCGCCTGGAACGGCCGCTGCAAGGCCGAGACGATGCCCGCGGTGACCGTACGCGAGAGCCCAAAGGGGTTGCCGATGGCGACAACCGCATCGCCGACGCGGACGCTGTCGGAGTCCCCGAGCAGCAGCGGCGTCAACGCCCGCGAGCCGAGGTCCACGCTCAGCACGGCGATGTCGGTGGACGGGTCGGAGCCGATCACGGTGGCGCGCACCGAGTCGTTGTTGGAGAAGCTCACATCGACGCGTCTGGCACCCTCGACGACGTGGAAGTTCGTCACGATGTGGCCGGCCTTGTCGATGACGAACCCGGAGCCGAGAGCCTGCTGTGCCTGCGGTGCCGGCTGGAAGGGGTCGTCAAAGAACGGGTCGTCGGCCGCGTTCGCGGTCGAGCTGGTCGCGACCTGCACGACGCCCGGCGCAGCCCGCCGGTAGACCTCGTTGATCGACATCGGCCGGGTCAGCGCGAAGGCGGTCGGCACGGAAGCGATCGCGGGCGTGCCGACCTCCCGGATGACCTCCTCCCGGCCAAGATTGCCGGTGAGTGCGGCCCCGGCGAGCGCGATGCCACCACCGACGGCTGCGAGAGCGAGCGCCCCGCCGGCCCGCGTCAGAAGGCTGCTCGTGAACGCCACACCTGCGTTATAGCCGCGCCGTCCTGCACTGACCATGTTCCTGCGATTAACGCCCGGTTGCGGGGGCCGGTCCTCAAACGGGGCCGTGCACGGCCGAACACAGCGGAACCGCCAATGCGCCTGGTCATGACACGCAGAATCGAGTCGGGGACCGTCCTAGCCACGGATGTCCTCACCGGCCGCCACGGAACACCGCTCCTGCGCAAGGGCACGCAGCTCTCGACCAGCTATCGCGATGCGCTCGTGCGTGCCGGCGTCAATGCCGTGTACGTCGACGACGCGCTGGGCGAGGGCATCGACGTCCCGCAGATCCTCACGGAGCGAACCCGGCAGGAGGCGACGAGTGCACTGGCCCAGGCCTTCCGCGCCGCTCCCACGGTGTTCGGAGGCGAGAAGACGAAGATGGCGCCGCAGCTCGTCGAGGAGCTGGAACGGATCGCAGCGATGATCGCCAGCGATGTAGCCGACTGCGGCGATGCCGTGCTCGCCCTCGCCGACCTCGCCTCCTCCGACCTCTACACCCTCCAGCACTCGATCGATGTCACCGCGCTCGGGCTGCTCATCGGCCAGCGCATCTTCCGCGAGAAGGGCTGGATCGACTACCGCGGCCAGCGCTCCTACGAGCACATCGACAAGAAACTCGCCCAGCTCGGCCTCGGCCTGCTGCTGCACGACATCGGTAAGCTCGCCATCCCGTCGGACGTGCTCAACAAGCCCGACAAGCTGGACGACGAGGAGTGGCAGCTGATCCGCCAGCACCCGATCACCGGCCTCGAGCTGCTGCCGAGCAACATGATCTCGGCCGTGTCGAAGACCGTCATCCGCTCACACCACGAGCGCTGGGACGGCCGCGGCTACCCCGACGGCAAGTACGGCACCGAGATCCACCAGTTCGCGCGCATCGCCGCCGTCGCGGACGTCTACGACGCGGTGACCAGCGAGCGGCCGTACCGGGACGCGGCCCCGGCCCACATCGGCGTCGGCGTGGTGCTGGAGGGCGCAGGCACGGCCTTCGACCCGGAGATCATCGAAACCTTCCTCAGGCTTGTTCCTCCCTACCCGCCCGGCATCGAGGTCACCCTCGACGACGGGCGCAGCGGTGTCGTCGCCCACGTCGCCCCGCCGCGGCTCGACCGCCCGACGGTACGGATCGCGCTGGAGGCAGACGGCCGGCAGGTCACGCCCTACGAGGTGAACCTGCTGGACGAGCCCGACCTCCTCATCGTCGACGACAGCTGCTCGCCCCTGCGACTACATCGCGAGCGGCCACGCTGGCCCGTCGCAGCAGCGTAGGCGGGTAGCCGAACCCCCTTTGCCGCGCCCCGCGGCAGCGTCCTGTCAGCCGGCTGCGAGGCGCGGCTGCTCCAGCACGATCCGGGCGGGCAGCAGCCGGTGCCCGACCACGCCGCTCGCGGCCAGACTCACCATGAGGACGCCCGTCCGCGCCGTCCGTGCTGAGCGTGACGAGAACACGAAGTTGCCGAGGCTCCAGGCGACGAGCTTGCCGGGCGCCGTCGTCACGACGGGGAGCAGCACGTGTGCGTGCGCGCCCAGCACGAGCGTCGCGCCCGCCGCGGTGGCCGCCCGCGCCAGCTCCTCCTGCCTCGCGTTCTGCGTCTTCTGGAGCTCGTAGCCCCAATGGAACCAGACGACGACGAGGTCAGCGCGGCCGCGCGCGACACGGACATCACGGGCGATGTCGGCCGGAACGGCGGGCGCCGTGCCGGGAATGCCACGGCGGGCAGTGAACTCCCAGGGCGGCACGTCGTTGTAGCCGAGGAAGGCGATGCGCAGGCCGCCGGCCCGCCGGATCACCGCAGTGCGGGCGGCCGCCAGATCGGCGCCGCCGCCGACCGTGTGCCCGCCGGCCGCTCGCACCGCGTCGACGGTGTCGAGCAGCCCGGTCGCCCCGAAGTCGCGGGAGTGGTTGTTGGCGAGCGTGAAGACGTCGATGCCGGCGAAGCGGACAGCAGCGGCCAGTGACGCGGCCGGCCCGCGGAAGTGAAAGCGCTTGCCCGGCACCGGTGTGCCCCGCTCCGAGACGGCGCCTTCCAGGTTTGCCGTGGCGATGTCGGCCTTGCGCAGCAGTGGAGCGACCCGCAGCCACGGATAGCGCGCGCTGGTGCGGGCGATCCGCCAGCCGACACCGTCACCGAACGTGACGTCGCCGACCGCGGCCAGCTCGATCGGGCGCACGCGCAGCACGCCGACGCCGACGCGACGGGTACCCACCGCGACCGCCACCCGGTAGGAGCCCGCTGCCGTCACGGGAACGCTGCCGGTGACCGTGAAAGCGCCCCGAGCGCCGCTACGCCCACTGCCCGCCCGACGGCCGGCGACGAGCAGGACGACGCGGCTCCGCGGGGCGGCAGTGCCCGAGACCGAGAGCGGCGCGCCGGGCGCCAGCCACGCAGGCAGCCTGTGGCCGGGCGCGATCCGCAGCGGCGCCTTGGCAGCGTCACGGAGCGGCGCTGCAGGCGGCGCTGTCGGCGGCGCTGTCGCCACGCCGCGCCCGGCGCGGGCGGGGCCGTCACCACTGCCGAGCAGCACGCCCAGGACGACCGCCGCCGGCACCAGGCAGGCGCAGGCGACGACCATTCGCCGCCGGGTGCTGAGCGGCATCCGGTAATGAGAGCGCAGCGTGGCTCCTCGCGGTTCGGACAGACAGGCGATCGCGCTGCGGAAACCTTCGGCCCTGGCGGGTCCGCTCCTGCCTGGGCTAGCTGCGCAGGAAGACCGCGAGCGTCGCCGTGAAGGCGTGCAGGAAGACCTTCCTGCCGACAGGCCCGATCTCACCGCCACAGAAGAACCCGGCCACGGCGGCGCCCGCCAGCGTGTCGCCGACGAGCGCAGCGTCATGATCGGGGCGGCCGAACATCGCGGCGCCACGGCCGTTGCAGGTGAACAGCAGAGCACCGGCCGGGTCGACGCCGGCGAGGGTGGTAGCCAGCGCCTCGCGCAGGTCGGAGTCGGCGGTGGAGCCGTCACGGATGTGGAAGCGCAGCGTCTGCCCGGGCCGCACCGTGTCCCCGAGCACGAGCGCGCCGCTCTCCTCGTCACCGCCGAGCAGGCTGCGGATGAGGTAGTCGCCACGCGCGTAGTCGGGTGTGTTCTCGTCGATCACGAGCCCGACCATCAGCCCTCGCAAGGCCTGCTGCTGCTCGCTCTCGGAGAGCCGCTCGACCTGCTCACGCAGCCGCTCGATCGCGGGCCGGCCGGCAAGCTCGTAGATGACGTTCCCCTCGGCACGGGTAACGACAAAGTCGCGGCCGATCGGCAGGCAGCCCTGCGACACGACGGTGTGTACCGGGATGCCCGAGACAATCGCGCCGACCGCACCGTGCTGGTAGGTCTCAGCACCCAGAAACAGAGCCTGCGTCCCCGGCCGGCCGGCCCCGGCCGCGAGTCCGCCGACCGCCGGCAGCCCGGGATGCTCCAGGTTGAGCCCGTCCAGGAACGAGTCAGCCGGGAAGCTGAACGGGTCGACCAGCAACGCGACCAGCGAAGGCTCGGCGAGCTGCGGGAAGCCCACGACCACCGCGCCCCCGTTCGTGCGCACAGACTCGGCGTGAAAGACCTCGATCTCGGCGCCGGGCAGGGCGGCGGCCCAGACCGCGATGCCGGGGCCGTCCTCGAGCTCGCGCCCACCGCCGAGCACGCCCTCCGCCACGCAGCCGACGAAGCAGCGGGCGCCCAGCTCGGCGCGCACGGCTGCGGCCGCCGCGGCGGCGCTTGTCAGGTGGTACGCCGAGACGAACACGAAAGCGAGATCCACCGGCGCGCCGTCGAGCGCAGCGGCAGCCGTGGCGGCGGCAGCACGGCCGGCGGCGACCGCGTCGTCGAGCGTCGAGAGGCCCGCTCCGATCCGGGTTCCGTGCTCGCTCACCGCCGAGAGTCTAGTGGGGCGGGCTGGCGACCCGGCAGCCCCAACCCCGCCGCTGCGGCGAGGAGCCCCGCCACTGCCGTGACTGCGAAGAGGGCGCCGAAGCCGTCGGCGCCCAGGCGTCCATTGAGCAGCCCGGCCAGGACGACCGAGCCGCCGATGCCACCGATGTACCGTGAGGTCGAGAAGATCCCGGAGGCTACCCCCGCCTTGTCCGCCGAGACGGCCTCCACGGCGGCCGCCTGCTGCGCCGCCCCCGTCAGGCCGCCGCCGACGCCCGCCACGGCGAGGCAGGTCAGCACGACTCCCGGTGACGTGGCCGGCCAGAGGGCGAGCGGCACCAGGCCGACGGCCACGATCGCCTGGCCAAGCGTCGCCGGGAGGCGGCGGCCCAGCCGGTCGGCGAGTGTCCCGCCGAGCGGTGCGAGCAGCGCGGTCGGCGCCGACAGCACGGCCAGCGCCAGGCCGATCTGCCCGTCCGACCACCCGGTGGTGCGCTCGAAGAGCAGCGGCGTGGCAAGCAGCGTCGTGTAGAGCGCGAGGTTGCCGAACGAGACGCCGGCGGCGGCAGCTGCGAAGCCCCGGTTACGGAACAGACGGGGGTCGAAGATCGGGTCGGGGTGCCGGGACTCACGCAGCAGGAAGAGGGCGAACAGCACGGCGATCGCGGCGGCGACCGGGGCGATCACGGGAGCGCCGCCGATGCGCCCGCCCTCGAGCGCGAGCGCCGACGCGCCGCCGAGCAGCACCGCCAGCGCGACAGCTCCGGCCACGTCGAACGTCGGACGGCCCGGCGGCCGTGACGCGGCGGCGGCCGAGGACGCGGTCTCTGGGAACGGGGCCGCGGGCGCCGGCCGCGGCGCCCGCACGACCCGCACCAGCAGGAACGCCGCGACCAGCGTGACCGGCACGTTGACGAAGAAGATCCAGCGCCAGCCGAGCAGCGAGGTCAGGCCGCCGCCGATCGGTGGCCCCACCGCGGCCGAGACGCCGATCACGCTGCCGAACAAGCCGTACGCCTTGGCCCGCCGCCGCTCCGGGATCAGCTCCCGGATCAGCCCTGTCGCGTTGGGGAAGACGAGCGCGCCGGAGAGGCCCTGCAGCACCCGCATCGCGATCAGCACCGGCAGCGACGGCGCGAGCCCCGCACCGACAGAAAACACCGCGAACGCGGCGAGGCCGATCAGCATCAGCGTGCGCCGGCCGTAGCGGTCGCCGAGCTTCCCGGCGATCGGTTGCACCGGAGCGATCGCGATCAGGTAGCAGGCGACGAGCCAGCCGCCACCCGCCACCCCTGCACCGAGGTGGCGCAGGAGGTTGGGCAGGGCGACCGCGATCATCGTCGTGTTGAGCGGCGGCAGGATGCCGCAGAGCGCGACCGCCAGCAGGACGGCGCGCTGCCTGGACAGCCTCACTCGGCGATGATCGGCACGGTGCCCGCGTCGCCGTCGACCTCGACGAGCTGGCCGTCCTGGATGGCTGCGGTGCCCATGCCGACGCCGAGGACGGCGGGCACCTCGGCGAGGCACCGCACCCGTTGGGCTCCCGCCGGCGGCTCCGCCTCGGCCGAGGAGATCCAGACGACGCGGGCGAAGCCCGCTGCCAGCGCCCCGTCGACGTCGTTGGCCAGGGAGTCCCCGACCATCGCGGCCTCGTCGGCGCTGCAGCCGAGCAGCTCGAGCATCGCCTCGAACGCCGCCGCGGCCGGCTTGTGCGCGCCCAGCTCCTCCGAGATACCGACGACGTCGAGCTCGGCCTCGATGCCGGTGACGGCGAGCTTGCGGCGCTGCAGCTCCGACGGGCCGTTCGTGAGCAGGCCCACCCGGATTCCGGCGGCACGCATGTGGCGGAGCGTCGCGACGGCGTCCGCGTGGAGCCGGAGATCGTCGATGACCCGGGCTTTCACCGCCTGGTAGTCGCGGAAGAGGTCGTCGCCAACATCGGCCCAGGGCGCGATCGCCACGGCCAGCCGCTCCCGGCGGAAGCCGGCGAAGTCGGTCTCACCGCGCATGAGCCGCTCGTAGTGGGCCTCCATGCAACCCTCGTAGCGCTCCAGAAACGCCGCCGCGTCCAGATCGGGCACGTGACGGCAGAGCGCGGCGACGACCGCGGGCCACACGCGCTCGTGCACGCCGGTGGAGTCGGCGAGGGTGTCGTCGAAGTCGAACACGACCCCGCTGAGCCGCCGTGCCTGGTGCCGGTTCACCGGCGGAGCGTAGCGGCACGCAGGAAGCTGCGATCATCTCGGCGTGACGGCTAGTTGGCAGCGACCATCCGGTTGCGGACAGGACGGGAACACGCCGTAGGGAAGGAGTGCGCGTGAACGACGACGGCAGCCGGACGAACACCTCGCCCGCCCAGCGGGTCGCCCGTGCACGCCAGGACGCAGGCCTCTCGAAGATGGCGCTCGCAGAGCGCATCGGCGTGCGCCTGTTCATCATCGACCGCTACGAGGCCGGCAGCGTGATCCCGGCCGAGCATCTGCTGGCGATCGCCTCGGCCACGGGGCACTCCCTGGAGTGGCTGCGTGGTGAGATCCCGGCGGAGACGCCGGCGCGCGCGCGACCGCCCGGACGGGACGACGCCGACGCCTCGCCCCACAGCGCCACTCCGGCGCCCCCTGCAGCCCCGGCGCCCCCGGCGACCCCCGCACCCCCTGCGACCGAATGGCCCGTCGCGCCACCACAGCCGCCCGCCCGTCTGCGCATCGCGCCGCCACCGAACGAGCCCGCGGCTGAGCCTGCGGGCGAGCCCGCCGCGACGATCAGGGCTCCCCGTCGCCCACTGTCGGCTGCGTCGTGGGTCGCGGAGCCGCCCGAGCCCGACGCCCCGCCCTCGATCCTCGCGCGCGTGCCGCCGCCCGGCCGCGCGGACGACGGGCCCGACCAGCACGCCGCTGTCGACGACCCGAGCGAGCGCCGGCGGCGCGAGCTCGCGGAGCGTGCCGCCGGCCTCGAGCGGGCGCGCGAGCGTCTGGAGGAGCGGGCACGCGGCCTGGCCGCAGAGGAACGCGCACACCGCGACCGCGACCAGGGGCTGATCGGGCGGGAGGCATTGCTCGTGGAGCGGCTACACGACGTCGAGCGCCGGGAGCGGCTGATCGCGTTGCGCTCCGTCCAGAGCGAGCAAGGGCTGGAGGAGCTGGAGCACGCGCAGGAGCTACGGCGCGAAGCGACCGCGCGTACCGAGCAGACGCTCGCGGCGCGCGATGCCGAGCTGTCGAAGCTCCATCACGAGCTGCAGGAGCGCGCCCGGTTGCTGGACGAGCGTGAGGCCGAGCTACGGGAGCGCGACCACCGCACCGAGGGCGCCGCCGAGAGCGTCGCGGCCCGTACCGAGGAGCTGCGCAAGCGTGGCGCGCTGCTGCTCGACCGCGAGGCCGCCGCGGCCGCCGCGCGCGCCGAGCTCGACGCGGCTCTGACACAGGCCGCCGCCGACGCTGCGCAGTTGGCGGCGCGAGAGCAGGCGCTCGCCCAGCGAGAGCACGCGCTCGACCTCACCCGGCAGGAGATCTCGACGCTGCGCGAGCGCTTGACCGAGATCGAGCAGGGTACGCAGCAGCGTCTGGCCTACGCCGAGTCGGCTGTTACGACGCGCGAGGGCGCCGTCACCGTGCGCGAGACGGTCGCAGCCCGGCGCATCGCCGAGCTGGAGGCGCTGGCCGCGGCTCTCGCCGGCCGTGAGGACGAGGCCGAGCGCCGCAACACAGCGATCGCCGACCGCGAGGCCGAGATCGAGGCAGGCCACGCCGAGCTGGCGGGCACGCTCGAGCGTGCCCGCGCTGAGGCCGCCGCGGTCGTCGCGCGCGAGGTGGCCGCCGGTGAGCGCGAGCAGCGGGTCGAGCTGCTGTCGGGCGAGCTCTCGCTGCGCGCGGAGCGGACCGGCCAGTCCGAGCGGACGCAGCAGGAGCGTCTGCGTGCCGCCGACGCCGAGCTGAGCCGGCGCGAGAGCCAGCTGGTCGCAGATCGAGAGGCGCTCGAGCAGCGCGACCAGGAGCTGTCGCAGCGCGCCGCCGAGCTGGCAGCGCGCAGTAGCGGGATCGCCGCCCGCGACCAGGCGCTCGCCGACCGCGAGGCGGAGGGCGCGGGGGCCGCCACAGAGCTGGCGGCGACGCTCGACCGCCACAGCACCGACGCAGCGGCCCTCGCGATCCGGGCGCAGGAGACGGCGGCGCGCGAGCGTCACCTCGATGTGCTCGGAAGCGAGCTCGCGGAGCAGGCCGAACGGCTGGCACGGCTGGAGCAGTCGCTCGACGATCGCCGCCGCGAGAGCGCCGAGGCGGTGGCAGAGCGCGAGCAGGCGCTGATGTCGGAGCGAGAGTCGCTGGAGGCGCGTGCGGCGGCGCTGATGGAGCGAACCGCGGAGCTGGATGCGCGGGCCACCACGCTCGACCGGCGCGAGTGGCAACTCGCCCAGCAGGAGACCGCGACCGAGGCACGCCTGCACGAGCTGGCGGCCACGACCGAGACGGAGGCGAGCGCGGTGCGCGCCCGTTCGGCAGAGCTCGCAGCGAGCGAGCAGGCCACGGCAACGGCGGCACGCGAGGCGACGCTGCTGCATCGGGAGGTCACCACCCGGAACGAGCGCCTGGCGGAGTCGGAGCGAGCGATGCTCGAGCGAGAGCAGGAGCTCGAGACCCGGTTCGCCGAGCGCGACCGCTCCCTGGCCGCCCTACGCGAAGCACTCCAGCGGGACATGCTCGGCATGGCCGGTCGCCGGGCGGAGCTGGAGGCCGCTGCAGCGGAGCGAGAAACCGCTACCGAAGCCATTGCGCTGCGCGAGACCGCTGTCACCGAGCGCGAGCGGAAGCTCGAGCGGGTGCTCGACGGGCTCGCCGACACCGAGGCTCGCAGCGAGCAGGACCGGCTCGCCTTCGAGAGCGGGCGCACCGAGCAGCTCGCGGCGACGACGCGGGCCGAGCAGGAGGCGTCGGCCCTGCGCGTTCGTGCTCACGAGCTGGCGCGGCAGATCGACGAGCGCGCGGTCACGATGGAGCGCCGCGCTGCCGAGCTGGCCCGCGAGCAGGAGCGCCAGCGGGAGCTCGAGCGCTCGTTGCGACGGCGCGAGGACGAGCTGGCCCGAGCCGAGGAGCGCGTCGCGCAGGCAGACGAGGAGCTGAAGCGCGGCAGCGAGAAGGTGGGTGGTGACCGGGTCGCCCTCGACCGGGCGCTCCAGCGGGCCGAGGCGGCCGCCGTCGAGATCGAGGAGCGTCGCCTGCGCATGGAGGCGCAGGAACGTGAGCTCGGCGAGCTTCGCGCGACGCTCGCGCAGGAGCTGGAGGCTGCCGAGGCGCGCCGCCGCGAGCTGGAGCGCGCCATCGAGCGGCAAGGCGCCACGAGTACCGGCATCGACGAGCGCCGTGGCCTGCTCGACCAGCGCGAACGCGACCTCGAGCTGCGGGCCCGCCAGCTGGACGCCGAGGACGGCGGCCTGCAGGAGCGCGCGCTCGAGCTCGAGCGGCGTGCCGCCCGCGTGGCCGAGCGCGAGCGCGACGTCGAGCGCACCCGGGCCGAGCTGCCGGAGCGGTTCGCGCGCGGCGGCTTCGACCTGGAGTCGCTGGAGCGTCTCGTCGACGGTCAGCGCGGCCGCGATCCGCGGCAGGTCGAGGAGTGGCGCGCCTACCTGCGCTCGCTGCGCGAGCAGGCCGGCCCGGGTGGCTCGATCCCGACGTCGCTCGACGACCTCGTGCGCGAGGTCTTCGGGCCGCTGCTGCGCTAGCGGCCGGCCTTCGGCTGGAGCAGGCTCCGGCTGGAGCAGGCCCCGGCTGGAGCAGGCGCCCCCTGCGGTGGCTGGCGGCCCCCGGCTCAGCCCGAGGTGGCGGCGTCCTCGACCGGCTGGCCCGGTGCGACATCGTGCCAGCGAGCGAGCCTCGTGAACGTGCGGTCAACGCCACCACCGTTCCAGCTGGTGACGCGCTCCGGCCGGATCCGCACGAGCACGCGCGGCAGGTCGAGCGTCGCCTCGAGGTACGCCATCCCCTGCGGCCCGAGGTAGCGGAGCACCATCCGCCGTGTCGGCTCGACCCAGTCGCCGTCGACGAACTCGGCGCGGCCGCGCACCAGCACGCGCCTGTACGGCGTCTCCGGGTTGTCGATGCACAGCGTGACGCGCGGGTCGCGCCGCATGTTGGCGCAGAACCCGGCCAGCTCCTTCGTCACGAGCCAGAACGACTCCCCGTCGTACTCGTACCAGGCCGGGTTGACATTCGGCCAGCCGTCCTCGCCGACGGTGCCGACCTTGGCGAAGATCCTCGTCTCGGTGAGGAAGGCCTGCAGCTCGTCTGCCGACATGCCGCGCCCCTGGCCGAGCTGGAAGCCGCCGGACATCAGGTGAGCGGCGCCCAGCGGTGCGAGGCGCCGTCACGCTCGACGCGGCCGAAGCCCGTGAGGTGGGCGAACGAGACGCGCCGGCCGTCGGCCGCGAGCCGGGCGATCCACGCGTGCCGGGTCGCGAGCGCCACGGGCGGATCCTGGTCGAAGCCGGAGTCCCACTCGGGGTGGGGCAGGTGCTCGGCGTGATGGAGGACGTCGACGCAGTGCACGTAGTCGCCCACCTCGACCACCGAGTGCCCGGGCGCATGGCCCGCCGCGAGCGTCAGCCGGACGCCGGGCGCGACCTCAGCCCCGCTCGGCAGCTCGTCGAGCAGGCCCGCGGCACGCACCGTGGCGAGGATACGGGTCGCGATATTGCCTTCCTCGTCGGGATCGCGGTCGCGGTAGTGGTCGGCCGCAAGGGCTGGGCAGGCGACGCGCGCGCCGGGGAAGCCGGGCACGAGCGCGTCCGGCCAGTCGCCGGCGACGAGCCCGCCGATGTGGTCGAAGTCGCCGTGGCTGAGCACGACGGTGTCGATCTCGCCACGGCTGACGCCGGCGGCGGCGAGGCACGCGTCGAGATCCTCCACCACGCCGGGGATGATGTGCGTGAACAGGCCGAAGCCGCCGTCCACCAGCAGCGTCCGCTCGTGGCCGCGCAGCAGCACGAGGTTGAGTGGGAGCGTGATCAGGTCGCCGAGGGCGCCGGGCGGCGCGATCGGCGCCGGGTCGAGCTCC
>JANXXF010000242.1 GCA_025350775.1 Actinomycetes bacterium | reverse complement strand
ACATCTACGCCGGCATCGAGTGGGAGGCCGAGTCCGACGGCGCGAAGAAGGTGATCGCCTTCCTGCAGGAGCAGATGGGCGTCACCAAGATCCGCTTCCCCGAGACGTCGGGCATCGGCATCAAGCCGGTCTCGCGCCAGGGCACCGAGCGCCTCGTGCGCCAGGCGATCGAGTACGCCATCGCCAACGACCGCCGCTCGGTGACGATCGTGCACAAGGGCAACATCATGAAGTACACCGAGGGTGGCTTCCGCGACTGGGCGTACGGCCTGGCGGCGAAGGAGTTCGGCGCGCAGCCGCTCGACGGCGGCCCCTGGAAGAGCTTCAAGAACCCGAACACCGGCCGCGAGATCGTGATCAAGGACGCGATCGCCGACGCCTTCCTCCAGCAGATCCTGCTGCGGCCCGCCGAGTACGACGTGATCGCCACGCTCAACCTCAACGGCGACTACATCTCGGACGCGCTGGCCGCCCAGGTCGGCGGCATCGGCATCGCGCCGGGCGCCAACCTCTCCGACACTGTCGCCATGTTCGAGGCCACGCACGGCACCGCGCCCAAGTACGCCGGCCAGGACAAGGTCAACCCCGGCTCGCTGATCCTCTCGGCCGAGATGATGCTGCGCCACCTGGGCTGGGTCGAGGCGGCCGACCTGATCATCTCCTCGATCGAGGCGGCGATCGGCGACACGCAGGTCACGTACGACTTCGCGCGCCTCACCGAAGGCGCCAACGAGATCTCCTGCTCGGCCTTCGGCCGCGCGCTGGTCGAGCGGATGTAGCTTCCCGCAGCGAGCGGTGACGGCGCCCGCGTGCTGCGCGGGCGCTAGTTCGGCCTGCTCGAGGTACGCTACGGCCGGGTAGCTCCCGCGGGGTCCGGCCGATGCGTGTCATGATGGGTGTGGAGCCAGTCCTCCGATCGGTTTCATCCATGCAGGAGAGGCAGGCAATGGTCAGTAAAGCTGCAGTGTCCCTTCAGGAGCGTGCTCAGGAGGCCCTTACGGCTCGTCTGGCCGAGATTCTCTCGGCGCTCCCCGACGAGCCCGCCCGCCCGGGCCTCGATCCACGAGGCTTCCTCACCGACGGTGAAACCGGGGAGGTGCCGTTCGTCGCCGCCGAGGTGCGGCGTCTCGCACGTTTCGGCACTGTTGCCACGATCAGCAGCTCCGAGCTGGCGCGGGGACTCACCCAGGTCGCCGGCGGCGTCAGTAGCGAGCTGTCTGCGAGCGCGGCGAAGCGGCCGAAGTTCCTCTCTGCGTACTCCTCGGCGGCGCTCGCGTTGAACATCTTCGCGCCCTTCCTCGATGGGCGCACGCTCGTGCTCGACGGCCACGCCCTGCAGCAGCCGAAGCTCGGGGCCATGCTCAAGATCGGCGCCGGGTGCGGCCGGCCGGTCTTCAACCTGCTGTCGCGCAACGACAACGCCGTCGTCGCCGTCGAGTCCAGGTGCACCGAGCAGCTGAAGGCGAAGACCCGTGCGGCGGCCACCGACTTCGCGACGCTCCAGCAGCGTCCCGACGGTGACTCGTACGCCCCGCGGACGCGGGAGCTGGCGGCTGGACCCGGCGCGGTCGAGCTGTACGAGCTGCTCGCCGGCGAGCCGACCGCGTTCCGCTACGTCGACGCGGCACAGCTGCTCAAGCAGTACCTCGGCCTGCGCAACACTCACGGCACCAACGCCTGCACGCTCCTGTACCTCTACTGGGAGCCCGAGAACGCGGCCGACCTCGACGTCTGCGTCGCCCATGCCGAGGAGGTCGAGCGGATCGGCGCCTACCTCACCGATCGCTCGGTCACGTTCAAGGCGCTCACCATGACGGCGCTCTGGGAAGCCTGGGTGGAGGGCGACAACGCCATCCTCGCCAGGCACGCGGCCGCGCTGCAGCGTCGGTACATCGTCACCGTCTAGCGGCGACCCGGCACCGGCTACAGCCCCTGGCGTGGCGCCGTAACCTTGTCGCGCCGTTAACACAGTCTTGTAACTGCGCTTACCTGGACGCGCGCCCGGGTTTGTACGGTGGAGGGATGACGCCGGCTCCGCAGCAGACCGCCTCTGCGCTGGTCATCGACGCTGCGCTCAGCGGCCCGGCCCGCAGCGCCCGGGGCGCCGCGTTCGCCTTCTAGAAAGGGGCTCCAGATGCAGTTCACGATGCAGCGCTCGATCCGTACCACCGTCGCCCTGGCCGCCACGCTCGGGGCCGTCCTGGCCCTGGCCGGGGTGACCTCCGCGGCATCACCGTCGACGGACAAGGCGAAGGCGGCACACAAGGCAAAGGTGAAAGCCACCAAGAGGCCGGCGCTCCGCGCCCGGCCCACGCTCGGCGCGCCGGCCAGGTCGGCGAAGGGTGGCAAGCTGGCGAAGCCGGTGCTCGGCGGCCGCGGCGGCGACGACGGCAGCGAGGACGACGACTAGCGCTGCAGGCTCAGCCGAACAGCGCCTACGCCTTCAGCCGAACAGCGCCTACGCCTTCAGAGCGAAGCCCTCGTAGCCCTTGGCGACGACCTCGTCGCAGATGATCCGGTACGCGCCGACGCCGCCGACGTACGGCATGAACACGCGCGGCTTGCCGGGGACGTTCGCGCCCATGTACCACGAGTTCGCCTCGGGCAGGAGCGTCGCCGCGCCGACCTCGTTGACGTGGTCGACCCAGCGGTCCTCGGCGTCCCGCTCGGCTTCGATGGTGGCGAGGCCGTGGTCGCGCACGTACACGATGCAGTCGGTGACCCAGTCGACGTGCTGCTCGATCGAGACCATCATGTTGCTCAGCACCGAGGGGCTGCCGGGGCCGGTGATCGTGAACAGGTTGGGGAAGCCGGAGACCTGCAGGCCGAGGTACGTGCGTGGGCCGGCCGACCAGTGCTCCTGCAGCGAGGCGTCGTCGCGGCCGCGGATGTCAATGGCGAACAGAGCGCCCGTCATCGCGTCGAAGCCGGTCGCCAGGATGAGCGAGTCGAAGGCGTAGGCGGTGCCGGACTCCAGGCGCAGGCCCGTCGGTGTGATCGCGGCGATCGGGTCGCTCTTGACGTCGACGAGCGTGACGTTGTCGCGGTTGTACACCTGGTAGTAGCCGGTGTCGACGCACAGGCGTTTGGTGCCGAAGGGGTGATCCTTCGGGCACAGCAGCTCGGCGACGACGGGGTCCTGCACCTGCTCACGGATCTTGCGGTGGACGAACTCGGCGGCGGCGGCGTTGGCCGCGGGGTCGGTGACGAGGTCGACGAAGGAGACGAGGAACGCGAAGCCGCCGAGGCCCCAGCGCCGCTCGAACTCGGCCTCCCGCTCGTCGGCGGTCACCGACATCGCCGGGGTCTGGCTGAAGTCGAAGATGTCGCCGGCGAACGACTCGCGCGCCCGCTGCCGGTAGCTCGCGTAGCTCTCCTTGACCTGCTGGGCGAGCTCGTGGTCGGCGTGGCCGTTCCAGGCGGGCACGCTGAAGTTGGGGGTGCGTTGGAAGACCGTCAGCTGGTCGACCTGCGCTGCGATTGTGGTGATCGTCTGCACCGCCGACGAGCCGGTGCCGATGATGCCGACGGACTTGCCGGTGAAGTCGACGCCGTCGTGGGGCCAGGCGCCGGTGTGGTGCCAATCGCCCTGGTAGCTCTCGAGGCCGGTGATGTCGGGCAGCCGCGAGACCGACAGGCAGCCGGTCGCCATGATGCAGAACTGGGCCGAGACGTGGCTGCCGCGGTCGGTCTCGATCTCCCAGCGGTTTGCCGCCTCGTCAAAGTGGGCAGCGGTGACGCGCGTCGCGAGCTGGATGTCGCGGCGCAGGTCGAAGCGGTCGGCGACGTGGTTGATGTAGCGCATCAGCTCGGGCTGGGCGGCGTAGCGCTCCGTCCACTCCCACTCCTGCTGCAGCGCGTCGTCGAACGAGTACGAGTAGGTGATGCTCTGAACGTCGACGCGCGCGCCCGGGTAGCGGTTCCAGAACCAGGTGCCGCCGACGTCGGGGCCGGCCTCGAACACCTGCACCGAGAAGCCGAGCCCGCGCAGGCGGTGCAGCAGGTACATCCCCGAGAACCCTGCGCCGACGATGACGACATCCTGCTGCGTGCTGGACATGCGCTCTACTCCCTCTGGCCGTGGTCGAGGTCGCAGTGTGCCACGGCGGCAGCCGCGCCGTCCGGGCTGGCGGCCGCGCCATCCGGGCTGGCGACGGCAGAAAGGTGACACGCGCCTCCCGGCAGGCTATGGTCATCCGATGCCAGCAAACATGAAGCGAATGCTCCCGATCCTGCTGGTGATGGTCGTCGTCCTCTTCATCGTCCCCCAGTTGACGAAGAAGAAGAAGACGGGAGGCCCGAACGCCGGTGCACGGGCCACCCAGACGATCGATGCGATGAACCTGGTCGAGAAGGGCGAGCTGGCCTTCCTGACCGCGAACGGTGCGTTCACCGCGCATCTCGCCGATCTCATCCAGCCGGGCACGAAGCTGGCCGAGTACCTGGCGACCGGCGTCACGGTGTCGATCGACGCCGGCACCGGCGGCAAGCAGTACGTCGCCACGGTCGAGAGCGATGTCCTGCGCCTCGTCCGCGCCCGCGGCAACGGCAAGCTGATCGCGCAGAGCTGCGTCGTGCTCAAGAGCAGCAAGGGCGTCGCCTGCCCCGTGCTGCCTGCGTAGCGGCTGGGCGGCTCGTCGGCGGTTCGGCACGCGGCGACCACGGCACGAGATCGGGCAGTTCGACCCGATAGAGCACAGCCTGGATCCACCGTTTTTCGCGGGCGTTGCAGCTCGTCCAGGCTGCCAGGCCGCTCCCCGGCGGGGTTTCGTCCCCTCCGCCTGCGGCGGTGGGGCCTGCACCCGGCCGCTGCGCTCCGCGCTGGAGCCTCCGCAACGGGCCACCGGCCCGCCCCGTACGGCCCCAACGCGTCCTGACAGCCCGGACGAGCGCCCCGCGATCACGAAAAACGGAGGATCCAGGCTCAGCAAGCCGTAACAGCCGCCCCATCGCGAGGGGTGCGGCGTCCATGCCCCGGTCGGGAGGAAAGCCGCCGCGGGATCCATGCACGCCCCGGTTCGGACGAGGGCCAGCCCTGATGCGGAATCGTGCCTCGCCCGGCAACCTCGGCAGCGATGGCAAACCGTCGCTTCCTCGAGATCTACGCGCACACTCAGCTCGGCCAGGGTCGTGGCAGGTTGCTTGCGGGATCGGCGTCGCCCGCGCGCTCGCTCTGGGCGCGGCAGCGGTCGTTGCGCTGACGATCCCGGTCGGCGTGGGCATGGCGGTCGCGCAGTCGATGCTGCCCGCCTTCGTCAAGAGCCGCTTCGCCGACCGCTTCGGCTCCCGCCGCGCCTGGCTGGTCGGGCTTGCAGCCTTCTGCCTGCTCGGCGCGGTGGGGATCGTCGCGCTGCCCGGCGCCGCCTGGCTGTGGGTCGTGCTCTTCGGGGCCGCCGGAGGCGGCGTCTTTCCGCTGCTGATGACGCTCCCCCTCGACGGCGCCGCCGGGCCCGCCGACGTCGGCTCCGTGGTGGCGATGATGCTCGGGCTCGGCTACACGCTGTCGGCCGTAGCGCCCTTCGCGCTCGGCGGCATCCGCGACATG
>JANXXF010000219.1 GCA_025350775.1 Actinomycetes bacterium | reverse complement strand
GAGCAGGCCGAGGCTCAGCGACAGCCCCGAGATGTACGGGAACGGCTGGCCGGGCCCCACGCCGAGGGGCGTCAACACGGGGAAGATCTCCCGCTCGAAGCGCTCGGTGAGCTCGGCGAGCTCGCCGGCATCACAGTCGGCGACGCCACCGACGCGAATTGCCTGGGCGGCGAGGGCCGGCTGCAGGACATCGCTCCACAGGCTCGCCTGCCGGCTCGCGAGCTGGAGCGCCCGGCCGCCGACGGCGTCGAGGGCCTGCTGCGGCGTCAGCCCATCGGCCGACCGGACGGCCACCCCCGACGCCACCTGGTCGAGCAGCCCGGCGACGCGCACCATGAAGAACTCGTCGAGGTTCGAGGAGAAGTACATGCAGGCCCGCACCTGGTCGAGCAGCGGCCAGTGGCGATCCTCGGCGAACTCGAGGACGCGCGCGTTGTAGTCGAGCCAGGTCAGCTCGCGGTTGAACACACGCCGGCGCGGCGGCGAGGGCTCCGCGTCAGCCGGCGCGGCGAACTCGGCTGTCACTTCGACTGCGGCTCGAGGCGGTAGCCCACCCCGAAGCGAGTCTGCACGAACGTGTGCCTCGACGACTGGCGGTCCACCTTCTCTCGCAGCTTGCGCACACATACGTCCACTGTACGGTCGCGATAGGTCATCTTGCGGCCCCACAGCCGCTGCATCAGCTCGTCGCGGGTGAGAACACGGCCGCGTTCGAGCGCGAGGGCGTACAGGAGACGGAACTCGGTGGGGGTGAGCGAGGCGGTCTGCCCGTCGACGTACGCCTGCACCTCGCGGGGGTCGAGCCACAGCTCCTCGATCTCGATCGGCTCGCCGCGCTCGACCTGCTCGACCCGCAGCCCACGCCGCGAGACGGCCCGCACCCGGGCCACCAGCTCCTTCATCGAGAACGGCTTGAGAGGTAGTCGTCGGCGCCGAGCTCGAGGGCGTGCACGCGATCGTGCTCGCTGCCACGGGCGCTCACGACGACGACCGGCGTGCCGATTCCCTCGCTGCGGGCGGTCTCGATCAGCCGCCAGCCGTCGAGCCCGGGCAGCATCAGGTCGACGACGCAGACATCGGGGCGTTCGTAGCGCAGCCGGGCGAGCCCGGTGTTGCCGTTGCCTACCGACACCGCGTCGAAGCCGGCCGCCGAGAGATGCTGAACCATCCCCTGCGCGATGATCTGGTCGTCCTCGACAATGAGCACCTTGGTCATGGCGGACATGCTCCCGCGCTGAAGGGGTCGGCGGGGTTTCCCTCACGTTGCCTGTTGGTGACGATCTGGAGAGTCGCCCGCTGAGAACTCATTCGGGCGGCGCACCCGTGAAGCTCTGAAGTCCGCTCTCAGGACGGGCTTCAGGTCGCCGCCGGCCCACAGATCGGAGGCGCAGCGGCCGGGTTGTGGGCCGAAGGCCGATCCGAGCGAGCCGCGGACGGCGCTCATTCTGAAGTGAGTTCTAGGCCCCGGGAGACGGGATGCGGCGAACGGTGCCGGCAGCGCCGTCCACCTCGATCCACTCGCCGCCCTGCACACGACGACCACAGCAGGGCCACGTGCCAATCCCGGCGAGACAGGTAGCCCCAGGAGCGTCGCGCGCGGCATTCCTGGACGAGCATCGCCCCTGCGCAACGCGCAGCGGGTCTCGGTCCGGTGCAGCTGCGGTGTCGGAGTCGTGGTGCGTGCCGGGTCGGCTCTCCCGCCAAATTCCGAGTTCGTGACTCCCGGGTTGCAGCGTGGCGCGCCCTGCCCCGCTACCCGCAGAACTCCGCGACGACCCGCGCGAAGCCCTCGGGCCTCATCATCACGACGTCCGCCGACCCGGGGATCTCGGCGTAGGCCGCGCCCGGCGTCACCGAGTGCAGGAACTTCGTCTGCGGAATGAGCATGTCCTCGGTCGGGTTGACGTAGAGGGTCGGGATCGTGACACGCTTTGCCGCGCCGATCGCGTCGTGGTTGAGGACAGCCTCGTAGGCGTGCCAGTAGTCGGGGCCGGCCAGCAGCCGCTGGGTCAGCTCGAGCCACATGCCCTCGTGGTCGCTCGGCTCCAGATAGCTCTGCAGCAGCGCAAGGTTCGGCTCGAGGAAAGCGCCGCTCCAGTCGGGCTTCCACGGCTTGACGATCTGGCGGTGCCACTCGTCGCGCTCGGCGTCGTCTTTCACCGGCAGCACGCCTACGAGGACGGCTCGCTCGACGCGCTCGGGGTGGCTCGCAGCGAGCTCGAGGGCGATGTGGGCGCCGGTGTGGAAGCCCGCCACGGGCGCCCGGTCGATGCCGAGGGCTGTCATCAGCTCCGCCATGACGCGAGCGTAGTCGGCCATCTCCGGCTTCTGTGGCAGCGGGTCGGACATGCCGAAGTTGGGTGTGTCCGGCGCGATCAACCGGAAGCGGTCGGCCAGCAGCGGCGCCGCACGCTCGAACATGGACGAGCTGGAGGCGGTCTGGTGGAAGAGGAGCAGCGGCCTGCCCGAGCCCGCTTCCCGGTAGTGCACCTGTCCGTGGGCGAGGTCTGCGTAGCGACGTCTCATGTGGACGATCGTTCCATGGACGGGGCCGGCGGGCAAGCGGCCACCACGCGCCGGGCTGCCCGCTCGCTGCCGGCGGCGGACAGCGGACAGTTAGCATCGCTCGCATGCCTACCGTGCGCGACGCCCTCATCGGGGCCTGGAAGCTCCGCTCCTTCGTCTTCGTGCGCGTCGAGGACGGCGCCGAGACCTTCCCGGTCGGCGACCGGCCGCAGGGCCTGCTCGTCTACACAGCCACCGGTCAGATGTCGGTGCACATCCAGCGCCGCGGCCGCCTCGTCGCACACACCGACGACTGGACGGAGGCGACGACGGCCGAGATCGACACGGCCTTCAAGGGCTACAACGGCTACGCGGGCTCGTTCGCCGTGGACGAGGAGCGGGGCGTCGTCGTCCACTCGGTGGAGCTGGCCTGGTACCAGAACTGGGAGGGCTCGCAGCAGACGCGCTTCTACGAGCTCGACGGCGACCTGCTGACCCTGAGCGCGGGGCCGCGCCTGCTGGCAGGCCACATGCAGACGACGCGACTCGTCTGGGAGCGCATCCACTAGCTGACGCAGCTGCGCGCCGCCCGCCCGGCCGCTCGCGTCCGACTCGAGCCGGGATACATCGGTTCCCCAAGTAGAGCGGTCCCCGATGCAGTGCCGTCCGACGGCCTACTCATGATTGCGAGGCATGAGAGATGCGCGTAGCCGCTCGCTGCTCCGGATCGAGATGCTCGTCGGCGTGGGCCTCGGCCTCTACGTCGTCGGGACGCTCGGCTACCTGGCGTTCGGCGCGACGTTCTTCGTCGCGCTCGCCTTCCTGCTCGCCTGCGTCGCAACCTGGGCACGGGTGATGACGGTTGCCCGCAAGCGCCGCCTCGCACGGGAGCGCCGCCACCGCCGCTCGCGGCGGATCGAGGCGCACGACGCCTTCTGGCTCGAAGACAACCGCGCCGCGTAGCTAGCTCCCGATGGTCACCGGCGTGCCGGGGCCGATCCTCGCGACAAGCCACCGGATGCTGGCGGTGTCCACGCGCACGCAGCCGTGCGAGACCGCACTACCGAGGACGCCGCCGATGTTCGTCCGCCCGTGGATGGCGATCTGTCCCGGTCCTCCGGCAAACTCGGACAGCACGTCGGATCGAGCGCTCAGGGCAAGGGCGAACGGCCAACCCGCCGCGCCGGCGGCCAGGGCGACCGCCTCCTCCACGAAGTACTCGCCCAGTGGTGTCGGTGTCGAGGGCTTGCCCACGACGGCGCCGAGCGTGCGGACGACACGACCGTCGCGGTAGACGACCACGCGGCGCGCCGAGATCTCGACGACGATGCGCCAGCCCGTCGCCAAGAGCAGCGTCGCGCGTTGCCTGATCCAGCCGGTGAGCCCGTTCGGGCGTCCGGGAAGCCTGACGCGCAACCACTTGGCCCCGGCGCGATCTGTTGCGTGCCCGATCACCGGCAGAACCGTCCGCACGCCCGTGATCGGTCTCGTCGCCGCGACGCGCGCGAGCGGCGTCGAGCCGCCGTCAGGTTGCGACCTCGCGAGATGCAGGACGTCCAGGACGGCGACCACCTGGAGCGGATGCACCACTGGCCGGGCGGCGCCGCCCGCAGCGCTACCGGCACCCGTCCCGGCGAGCAGCACCAGCCCCAGCGCGAGCGCGATGCGAGAACGAAGGCTCCGGGTGCTCATCGCGGCTGATCTCCCTTCAGTGCTACCCGGTGAAGCCGGGAGTCCTTGAACCGGTGGGAGGCCCGGGAACGGGCGGCTTCTCGTCACTCCCGTTGGTGGTCGTCGTCCTGGCAGTAGTGCCTGTCTTGCCGGTGTGGCCGACCTTGCCGGTAACGCCTGCGGCTCCGGTAGCGCCAGTGTTACCGGTTGGGCC